>JBGSXT010000181.1:0-4742 GCA_041751295.1 Mariniblastus sp. | reverse complement strand
TTACCAACCAACTCATGCAAAACGACTCGGGTCCACAATCATCTCTGGAGATACAACGGTTGTTGAGCCGGTTAGCGGACGGTGAATCGGACGCATCCCGTGAATTGCTGGAATCGTCCATGAACCGGTTGCGGCATCTGGCCCGAAAAATACTGGCCGACATTCCCGCTGTCTCTCGATGGGAAGAGACAGACGACCTGTTGCAAAACGGAACGATCCGATTGTGGAAAGCACTTGAGAAACATCACCCGCCGACGCCTCTCGATTATTTTCGACTGGCGGCAGCAGTCATACGTCGCGAGTTGATCGATCTGTCGCGGCACTATTATGGACCAATGGGTGCGGGAGCCAACTTGGCCAAATCGTGGGGGCCTGCGGGTGGTGATATGGCCTCCCCCGTCGATCAGGCTGTCAACGACACTCATAATCCACATCAACTCGGACGCTGGACTGAGTTTCATGAATATGTTGATAACCTGCCCGACGACCAACGGTCGCTGTTCGATCTGCTCTGGTACCAGGGACTGACGCTGGTTGAAGCAGCCGAACTATCAGGCGTGCCGGAGCGAACGTTGCGTCGCCACTGGAAAGCCGCTCGCATCGCGGTTTACCAAAAACTGCTTGCCGATAAAACGGATGGCTGACCGATCCCAAGTGACAATTGGAAACGGTCGACAAGTATGGCTACCATGTAAGCTTGGGGAGACTTCCCAACCATTTTCGTTGGCCGGGAAATGAATTGGCTTTCGATAGGTTTTTTGGACAGATTGATCCGACAGTCGTGAGTACGTTCGATGCAGGACATAGACGAGTTGCTATCAATCTGGGAAAGAAACAAGGAGAGTGGCAACGAAATGTCCGCCGAGACCCTCTGCATCGACTGTCCGGAACTGATCCCGGAAGTTCAGCAGCAAATGCGGGCGTTGAACGCCGTCGATTCCTATTTCAGCCATGCTTCCGATAACGACGATGCCACGACAAATCCCGAAGCCGAGAGTATTCGCGATTTCATCGATCTGTCGTTGACCGTTTCGAGCATGTTTCGGATCGAACGGCTGCACGCCAGCGGCGGACTGGGACATGTCTTTCTCGCAACCGATCCAGTCCTGAACCGCAAAGTCGCGATCAAGTTTCCGCGATTGAGTCGACTGACTGCCGAACAGCGTGCCCGCTTCGAACGCGAAGCCCGACTGACCGGTCGGCTGGATCATCCCGGCATTGTCCCGGTTCACAGTCTCAAGCAGGACGATCCGCAGCGACCCTGTTACGTGATGAGATTTGTGGAAGGTCCGACTCTGCAGGAAAGAATCAGCGAGTTTCATGCGAACGCAGCCAGCAATTACCCGCCAGGTTTTTTCTCTTCGTTGGAATTTCGCCAGTTGTTGCAGAACCTCGTCGCGCTCTGCAACATTGTGGCCTATGCCCACAGCCAGGGAATCATTCACCGCGACATCAAACCGGGTAACATCATTCCGGGACCGTTTGGCGAGACTCTGTTGTTGGATTGGGGTTTGGCCAAAATGGTTGGTGAACCCGACGACCTGGCAGATTCGCAGGAGACGCCGACCAGCGATGACGGCCGGCCCAATTCTTACCAGACTCGAACCGGACAAAGCATGGGAACCCCGGCGTTCGCCAGTCCGGAACAACTGTCGGGTGAAAACGGGTTGGTGGATTACCGTACCGATGTGTTTGCAATAGGCCAGACGTTGGGCTTTCTGCTGCATGGTCCAAGTTTTCTCGAACCGGCTAGTCGGCCAAAATTGCCTGGCATTGCAGACAAACGACTCAGCGAAACGTTGCCGTCAAAGCCTCCCGCCATCCCGAAACAACTGCATGCCATCTGGCAACACGCCGTCGAACGCAAACGGGAAAATCGCTATCAATCGGTTACTGATTTGAACGCTGATCTCGAACGTTATCTGGCTGGCCAGGCGGTCAGTGTTGTCCGCGACACAATGCTGACTCGAATTGGGCGGGCGATTCGGCGACGGCCCGGTTGGGCTGCCTCGATCACGGCGGCCGTCCTGGTTGCATTGGTTGCCGGGTTGTTGGGTTCGGCAATTCTTGGCAGTAAAAACCGGGAACTCGTTGTCTCCAATGACAAACTGTTGGGAGCAATGCAGGAATCGCAATTGGCCAATCGGCAAACTCTCGAAGCCCTGCGCTCGCTGGTCGACGAAGTCGTGGTCCGGAACTTGAGCCAACAACGTGTTCTGGATCAGCAGGAACGGGATTTTCTGAATCGGATTGCCGCGCAATATTCTGCATTGGCGTCGCTCAAAGGTGATTCGCCAGAGAATCGGGCCATTCGCGCCGAGGGGCTGATGCAAGTGGGCAGAATCCATCTGCAATTGTCCGATGAACAGGAAGCCGTGAAGAATCTCGAAGCCGCCGAAGAGCAACTGCAACAACTCGTCCGCGAAAATGGGACCGATGATTTGCGATTGCAATTGGCGTCAACCCTGGCGGCGTTGGGCCGGGGCCTGATGATGGTTGGACAATTGGAAGTCGCACAGGACAAAGCCCAACAGGGCATTCAGTTGATCGCCGGAATATCGGAATCGGAGAAAAAACAGACCAGGACAGAAACCATTCTGGCGAGACTCTATTACAGTCTGGGAGTTATCCAACAACATCGCCGGCAATGGAATGCAGCCATTGCGTCGCTGCAGCAATCGCAAGCTTTGTTGGAATCAATGCTCAAACTCCAATCGGACGACACCAATCTTCAACAGACACTTGCTGCCGTGTTTCGTGAACTGGGCAGTCTGGCGGCACAAGTCGGCGACCTGCCCCGTCAAATCGAATATTCCGGAAACGCTTTGAATATCCAACAGGACCTGGTTCGGCAGTTTCCAGGCATTCCGGAACATGAACTGGGCTTGGCGCTGGCCTACAACAACTATTCCGTCGTTCGCGAGACTGCCGGGCAGACATCCGCCGCTATTGGGGAGTTGACCGAAGCCATTGACTATGCTTCACGGCTCGTCGAACAATTTCCGCTGGTCTCACAATACCGCAGCACTCTCGCCGATTTGTACCGCCGACGTGGAGGCCTGTACTGGATTCAGGAACAGCCCGTACTGGCTGAAACGGATTTGGCCGACGCCACACGTCGGTTCGAGTCGCTCGTCAGAGAATTTGCCGATGTCCCTGAGTATCACGAAGGACTACTGCAGACTCTGCTGTTGAATGGTGAAATCAACATCGTTCGCAAACGATATGCAGCCGGGCAACGGAATTTCTCCGATCTGTTTGAAGCGGGCGTCGATTTTGAAAACAGTTTTCCGGAAGTTGCCGCCCAATCGATGACCGTCAGTATCGCCCGCATCCAGAATACTCGATTACAGCGGGTAGCAGGTCAGGCTGTCGAATCCATTGATCTGCTCAACCAGGCTTTGCACCATTTTGAAACGATCAGTGAATCAGATCATTCGATATGGCCCGACTATTGGCGCGCTCGAACCCAGATGTTACTGGCCCGTACCTTGCGAGCGCTCAAGCAACCGGCAGCAGCCAGTTTATTGCTGGACGAAATTACCGCCGACTTGTCCGCGATGGCAGAGTCTTGCACTGGCAAACATGAGCTGTTGAGCCGCTTGGCAAGTGTGCACAAGGAAGTGGCGTTCGAGTTTTCTTCAATTGACCGCGCTGACGGAGCTGCCTTTCATCTGCAACGCGAATTGGAGATTCGTGAACAGATCGTATCAGAACTTCCAGACAATCCGTATTACGCCGTCCTGTTCGCGCGGGCTCTGTTTGCACAAGGAGATCAACTGCGCGATTCACGAAACTTTCCGGCGGCACTCGAGCGATATGAACATGCTGATCAAATCCTGTCGGGTACGATTCTGAATCATCCGGACGATCATCTGGTACAAACGACAATGGGCGACCTGCGTGCACGGGAAGGGCGCCGGCTATTCATGCTTGGCGATTTTGAAAACGCCCATGAAAAATTCACGGAAGCAGTCCGGCTGAAACCCAGCACGGAAAACCGGGGTTCGTTCACGCATAACCTCGCCTGGTTCCGGCCCGAATTGGTGCTGACGCAAGTGGACGCCATCCTGGCCGATGAATTCCCGGAGCCGATCGGAACGCTCAGTCTGTTGCGGGCCTGCGGCGTGGCATCAAACAGCGTCGACGATCCAACTGCAAAGCAGGCACTTGGCGATCGGGCCTTGCGAGTCCTGCAGCGCATGGCTGATGAACAATTGAATTACCATCCACAAACAATCGCCGAATTCCGAACAGGTAAATCGTTCGCGACTTTGCGTCAACGCGACGATTTTAACACCGTGGTCAACCAACTGGACCAACTGAACAAGGAACTCGGGCTCCCCTTGTACATCCGACAGTTGCCGGAACCACTCAAGTCGTGGACAAAATGGTTTTCCGAATAAAACCCGATCAGCTTTGTTCGTTGCCAAGCCGGAGGTAGGTTAGTACCTGTTTCTTGTGAGCTGGAGGAACCTTTTCAACGGACTTGAGTTCCACAAGCGCCTTCCCCTCGACGATCAGATCAACTCGAAAACCTTCATCGTACCTTTGACCTTCGTATTCGATTGAAATGAGAACCTGACGCTCAACCGACAATCCTCGCCTTCGTAGCTTGGCGGCCAAAGTTACTTCGTACACCGTCTCGAGAAGTCCAGGACCCGGATCCTGGTACAAGTGGACCGCACTGTCGACGATCAACGTTCCAATCTCGTTCTCGTGCATCTCCGTGACTCCGCGGC
>JBGSXT010000180.1:0-3235 GCA_041751295.1 Mariniblastus sp. | reverse complement strand
TATGCCGTTGACGGTAACCGCATACGCACAACACTCCGACGTTACGTTTTCGTACGAAGATGACTCGATTGTCATCCGGGACGGCATTGAGGGATTTACCGATGGGCTGCAGATTTTTCAGGGCACGTTTCCAACCAGCGGGTTTGCGATCCGATTCACCGAGAATCCCGGATGGTTGGCCGAAATTGAGAACGGCGATATGCTCGAGCCTGGCGATCGAAGCGACATCGAAATACTGGAGAGTATGAGCTTCGAATCCTTTTTGACGTTTTATGATCCAGTCGCGGACGCGATAGCCGCCACTCCGGCAACAATCACGATCGAGGACAATGGTGGAACAGGAACGGTTGACTTGGAGGTTGGCAATCTGGAATTGTTTGGTGACAACCCACAGTTCATCCAAACCGCCGATGGATTGGGTGAAGTCCATGCGCACATCGATTTTACCCTGTCCGACGTGGCTGAATTTGGTGCCTACGGAATACTGTTCCAACTGAATACCGACAATCCGTCGTTTGAATCGTCGCCACCCGTTTGGCTGGTATTCAGTTATGGCATGTCGCCTGCCGACGTCCTTGAATTTGCCATTCCGGCCTTCGCCGGAGATTCGGTCCTGTTGGGCGATATCAACGGCGATGGCGTCGTCAGTCTGTTGGACGTTTCACCATTCGTCAATCTGATATCATCGGGGGGGTTTCTGCCGGAAGGGGATATCAACGGTGACGGAGTCGTGAATCTGCTCGACGTCGGTCCATTCGTGGCTTTGTTGGCTGGCAATTGATCCGCAATTCTCTAGCGATTTTCGCGATTTGCCCGCCTTTCTGACAGCTGGTAGGGTGGCGTCAAGCAAACCATGGATTTTGGTGGGTCGTCTCTCGCGAATAAATGCAAATTAGAAACAAACTGCAAACCAACAAAAGCTGGTGTGCGCCGACCCACCAGGCGATTTGCGAGCTCGACCCACCCTACGTGAGCAATGCGGGTTAAGAGCCGATCCCAAAACCGTCGGGGTCTGACGCCTTTTCGCGCAGTCTTCGCAGCCAAGAAGGGTGTGAACCCCTCTTCTTTAGGTTCTGGGATAGGGTCTTGTTAATTTGACCTTTGATAAAAAATTCGGACAACCAATTCAACCTTGACAACGGCGTCGCGAGTCATCTTTGCCCTGTGAAACCGAAACAAATGCATTCGGTGAAACCATGCCTGTCCTTCCCGCTTTACTCAGCCAACAACACCCGCTTGTTGTCACGTTTCATTTGCAGATTGCGGATGCGACTGAGGTCGAGCGAACCGTTGTTTTGGTGGAGCAGGATTGAACTGCGTCCGGGCAATAGCTCGGTTTTTTGGGACAAATATTCTTTTACAATCAGGCCGGCGGACTGTTTCGATTGGGGATTGAGGTCAACGTAGTCGTACACCAGTCCGTCCGCTGCACCGTTGTTTCGCAGCGATCGCCAGGCATTGAATCGTACGGCCGGGTAGGGATCAACCATTGCCGATCCGAGGAAAGGCTCGGTCCATCGACCGGCTGCCGCGGTTTTTGCCGGTCCCCAACCCATGTGCCAGGCAGCCAGTAATCGGTTGCCGGCGTCACCTTTCAACATCCAGATCAGCGATGCGGCAGTTGTCTTTTGCTCTTCGCTCAGCTTGGCGGCCGGGTGTTGATACCACGCGTGCAACTTCTCTGACGTCCATTCCAGCGTCTGGTCAAGATGACACAGATTGCAGGCGTTGGGACGGCCTGTTTCCAATTCCTGTTCGACGCCGGGACTGCTGATCTGGTGGCTGCGCATGGCGGTCAGCAGACCGATCGTGGTGTGTGGCATGTGACAGTTGTAGCACTGGCTGCCGGCGCTGTTGACATCGTGATGCGTGTGGGCCGCAATGTCGTCTTTCATCGTCGTGTGACAGTCCAGGCAAACCTGATTGCCTGTTGCAGCCAACTTCAATTGATCGTTGGGATCGCTGTCATGCATCGAATGACAACACAAGCAGGAAAGGTCGCCGTTTTGGTAGCAGGGAGACTCGATCAGTCCGTTGTACTCTCTGCCAGAAACCCGAACCATGCCATCAGGCCAGAACACCCGTTGGAAGAAAGACGGCTTCTTTTCCAGGAGTTCCTTCAACCAGGGCTCCTGCGGCTGATCATTTTGGCGGACAATGTGCCGGTCTTCTTCGAGCGAGTCACCGGGTTAGAAGCGGAAACCGGTCGTCAGCCAATCCGCCGAACAGGCGGAGTCATCAAGATCGGCGACCGCATGGCATTGTCCACAAATTTGAGATGCCTGTTTCGAGTCGACCGTCGCCGGGTTGAACAGTTTCGAAAAATGGTCCGGCAAATTTTTGCAGCTCGTTTCCCCGTTGTGATAGTCGACATGTTGTTGGCCCGCGCCATGACAGGCTTCACAGGCGATCCCCAGTTCGCCGACCCGAGTGTCGACGATTGATGCCGTTTCATTGTAAAAGGGCTGGCCACCGGTGCTGTGACACTGAATACAGTTATGGTTCCAGGCACCCACCCATTTGCCTGGCCGAACGGATTCGGCTGGTTGCGGCGGCATCACAAAAATTGCATCCGCTGGAACCCAGCGATTCTCGGCAATCAGGAACGCGAACGGCAGCAGCGTCAAGGCGTTGCCATGTTCGCTTTCGGCCCAGTATCTTTGTTGGTGATGCGAGCCGGTCACCATCACGACTCGTTTATTAACTGGCGCGCTGTCGACCGCGACTTCGGCCGGGTTGGCGTTGTCTGTTGCAGTTGCCGATTTTGCCAATGCTTCCACCGGCCAGTTCGGATCAGGATTTTCCATCTTCACCCAAAACTGACCATCTTTGTTCGTCAAATGGTAGTCGCGTTGTTGAATCTGAAGAGCCACATCGTTGAAATCGGCCAAGATTGTTTCGGGGCCTGCCAATTGCGTCATGGTCCGATGGAACGACGCGTGCCAGCTGTGGAATTGGTCCTCATGGCATTGCCGACATTGATCGGAACCAACATAGCCATCGCGCTGCATGTACGGCACACTCTCGAGTTTCACTTCGGACACTTGAAGCGGATCACGGATCGGCGGTGCGGGTTCGAAACTGAACATGATGATCAGGCTGACGACAACAGCCGCTCCGAGAGTCAGCAATGCAAGTCCAATGATTCGTCGATGTTGGGTCATTGGGATCGCTCGAAGTCCGTTTGATAGGCAGGGTTAAACATCATTTTCGCTTCGCCAAATCGGCCTCCAGC
>JBGSXT010000179.1:0-2622 GCA_041751295.1 Mariniblastus sp. | reverse complement strand
TCCGATCGTGGTTGCCAACGATATCGACGCGATTGTCGATGTCATCCAAAAACACCGCTGAAAAAACCGATGGCGAAATGCGACGAAGGGTATCTGTGCAAGGTCTGTGGGGGCGACGTCGAAAACGTTCTCGACAGCGATCTGTATCTGCGGTACGTGATTGGCCAGATCGATCCTGAGTTGCTGCACACGACTCCGGAACGCCATATCCGCTGCAACCCGACGCTCGCGCAATTTATCGTCTGCGACGAATTTGAAGCAGTCGAAGTCGAAGGTGATTTTGCCAAATCGAACCTGGACCCGGACTACGTTGCCCAGCAGGAACAGCTGATCACCCGCGGTTGGCAACGGCTGCAGGAAATCAAACAGATGCAGGACGTGTCGATACTTGAATTCCCGCTGCCGGAAGCGATCGCCAAATTCTCCAATCGTCGAGTTGATTACTGATAATCGCGGCCATTTCATCGACGGCGGCGTCAGGCAACTCAGGATACCAGGGCAGGAACAGGACATGCTGCCAACAGAGGCGTGCTGATTCCGGAATTCTTGAATCGTCGACCGCTGGAACGACAGTCATTCGCGACTGGCATGTCGCGTCGAACTTGGCGGCGCGTAACTGAATTCTGACTTCCGTGGGGTTGCGGACAAAGATTGGATAAACCCAATACGAATGCGTTGGTGCATGGAACAGGCCAATTCGTTCGTCTAGGCGATGTCCCAGATCCATTCGTCGCCGGATTCGAGAGAAATCATAAGTTTGCCAGCGTCGTCGCAGCAGCCGCAGTAATGGAATGGAGGGCTGATGTCGGATTTGACCCAATATGTCCGACGAAACAAAACTGCGACCCAGCGAATTGACCAACGAATCAAAGTCATGTCCCAGAACTCTGACGCACCACTGTAACATGGCTGACGCACGTCTGCCGGACAAAACTTTCAGGACTGCGAATCTTGCAACTCGCTGCGCAAACGAAAGGCGAGATTGAGCCGGGTCAAGTTCCAGGTTTGCCGCCATGCGATTTCGCAGTTCCCTCGACGAAACGCCAACAACTGCGCCGCCGAGTGCGGTTGCTGTTTTGATCGGACCAAAACTATGCATCACGATGTCGCTGCCCGGATGCCCGGCATCGCCAACATGGTGAAAACTCTGGGCGCAGTCTTCAACGACTACCAACTTATGCGGATTCACAATTTTCAACACTTCATCGAGAGGCGTGATATTGCCAAACAAGTGAGCAACCACCAGCATTCGCGACTGTTTTGATATGGATCGTCGAAGTGACGTCAGGCTTAGATCGCCGTGTTCATCGGTATCCACTGGCACGGGAACCAGCCCGTGTGATTCGACAATCCGAACCATGTCGGGCACGGTTAACGCGGAAAGCAGAATCTCGGATCCACGCGGAAATTGAAGAGACCGCAAGGCCAGATCAAATGCCGATCTGACCGAAAGAGTGATCAGGAAATCCTCGCGACGGCCCCATGCCTGTCTTGCCTGTACAATGGTATCTGTCCGGTTTGCGGGCAGAATGCAATAGGCCATTCCCGCGATCAAGTCGCGCCAACCGATGTCAAATCGATTTCGAATCCACATGCTATGCCGCAATCGCGTATCGGAATGACGTCAGCGACACCCGAGCGGACTCGACTGACGTCATTCATTGAAAGTCGGAGCGATCATTAATTTCAGCATGTTATCGGGCGACTTCCGCCTCCCGCAAGTAGAGCATCGGAGTCCTGGGCATCGAAGTCAGCCAGGGAACTCGAACGCCCGCTTTCCGCAAACCACGGCCGACCCACGAGTTGCAGGTGTTGAACAGATGATAACTGCCGTGGGCGTCAAAAAAAACATCTGTCGATGAATACGCGTATCCTGGAATGGGAAGATATTTTCCCTGGGAGTCATGTTTCAATGTCTCTTTGATGAACTGGACCAATTCCCGGTATTGGGCCTGGGAAATCGCGACAGACGCCAGATCACTGAAGTACCCTGGTCGAGTAAACGAGACGTGGACACAACTGCTCGAGGGCAGCAGCAGCGCTTTGGCAGCGGTTGATATTTTCAGGTCGTTCCAGGTCGGGGTCTCAAGAAAGAATCCCCGGTCTCCCCACCCAAAGGCCACATGAGTTTCCGCATTGACATCACCAACGAATGAAATCTCCGAGAATTCGTTGGACCAACTAACGACGTCATTGTCTTTAGGCACAATGATGTCCGCGTGCACGGCATTGGATGAAACGAAAATTTCGACGCCCAAAGGAGTCGGAGCGAAGCCGTTGTTTACCGGCAACAGCCCGAAAAGCAATATCAACAGATAGGCCGAACAGACAATCGCCAGCCAATTGCCGACTCGTTTGGCAACGCGCTTCAATTTCCAACGTCGTCCGGATTCGGCCATAGGTTAAATACGCAATTTTCCAAAAACTGGTTCGATGACCTTCGTGTCCTTCGTGGTAATTTTCACTCGTCCTTTCAGTTTTCATTGGGTTTCGTCGGCTGTCGCCGACTGCACCCCATGCTTTATGCTCTCGCTACTCCGCAGCAGTCGGATCAATTTCAGAAATTTTCTCGTTGGTGATCGCGTCCAGACAATGACGATGTTCGCGGGTTGAACTGGTGAC
>JBGSXT010000178.1:0-14960 GCA_041751295.1 Mariniblastus sp. | reverse complement strand
TATTCCAAACTGAAACCTTTTCTTTTTTGGGTGGGGTATTCGCGAATGATTTTTAAACTTAGACATGCAACGGAAACTATTGTGAATTTTCATGTTTGCTTTGAGTGCTAATTACGGAGTATGCTGAAGTTTGACGTCGTCAAATTCATTTCCTCAACAATGCCAGTCCAGTTTCGTAAAGTAAATTACGGTTCCGCCAACTCCCGGTCCATTCCACCAATTCGGCGCATCCTGTTGATAGAATACACCTGAACCCGAGTTGCTCGCCAACCGCAACCTCTGATTCCAAAGCCCGATACAACGATTCTGCATCTCGTTCAGCCGTGATTTCATCGGAAATATGGCTTGTTCCGTTGCCGATTCCGAAACCGTTTTCGCCATCGAATGCTTCCGCCCACCAGCCATTAAGGATCGAATGATTCAGGCCTCCGTTAAGCACAACCTTTTGCTCGCTGGTGCCGGATGCTTCCAGCGGTCGGCGCGGATTGTTCAGCCAAGCATCGACCCCCTGAACGAGATGGAGATAGTCGTTGACGTCGTAGTCTTCGACAAAGACGACTCGACTGCGCTTCTCGGCGTCCGATCGTGATTGGTTGACCCGCCGGATTGGTCGCTGGTTTTATCGGCAAATTCTCGACCAGCGTGGCGACATTTTCCTCCGGCTGGTGCCGCGATTGAGCATTCTGTTTCGGCATGTTCGTCCGGGGCACGACGCCGGGCTCAAACTTTTGCCACCGTGTTAAACCTTGCCGGTTGGGAAATCTTTGGCATTACCGCAAACTCTGCCCGCTGACAAAGCTGTTTGGACTGTATGAATTGCCAGTCACGTATCCAGCGCGGTGGTTCCGATACTGACGGTGGTACTGGTTGCCAAAACCTTTCGGAAACTCAACATCGATTCCGACTGTATGACCTTTCAGGCCCAATTCATGATGCCGCAGCGAAAAAAATCCGTGTCCTCACAGAGCCGATTCCGCAAATTGTGCATCTATCTGTGCAGCGTTAGCCTGTTGATGGTTTGGCAATCGGGATGCTATCAGCGCCGCCACCTGGACTCTTATCCTCAGGCCCAGCCCTGTCAAACATTCCTGGACCAGATTGAATACCCGGATCTGTGCGACGAGTCCTGTGCCGACGGAGATCAATTCATGTCCGATCCGCCGTTGACCGTCAGCACGTTCAATGAGCTGGACCCGTGGGAATTGACGTTGGACGAATGCGTGCAAATGGCGTTGGCCGGCAGCAAAGCCATACAACGACTGGGGGGCGTGGTCGTCAGTTCGCCACAAGCTGTGACGACGTTGTACGACCAGGCTTTGCAGGAAACCAATCCACAGCTGAGCGTCGAGGCGGCGTTGAGCGCGTTTGATGCGCAATTCAGTACCAGTCTGTTTTTCAATCACAATGAGCGAACATTCAACAACGTATTTGCTGGCGGTGGAGCTGCATCGTTAACGACCAATTCTTCCACATTTCTAACCGAGTTGCAGAAAACAACAGCAACCGGTGCCAGTTTTCGATTAAGCAGCCGAACCGATTACAATCGCAATAACTCACCGGTAAATCTGTTCCCCAGCGCCTACGACATCGTCAATCTCGTCGAAGTACGCCAGCCGCTGGCGCGAGGTTTTGGTTCGCTTTACAATCGCATTGCCGGTCCCAATGCATTGCCCGGCCAATACAACGGTGTTCTGATCGCCAGGCTGCGCAGTGATGTTACGCTGGCCGATTTCGAAGCGGCGGTGCGAGATCTGGTTCGCGACGTCGAATTTAATTACTGGGAATTGTATTTTGCCTATCGTGATTTGGCGACCAAGACCAGAGCCCGCGAGGCGGCACGCAGCACATGGGAAAATCGCAAGCTCCGGCTTTCCGGCGGTATCGATCGACCGGATGATGAAGCCCAGGCCCGGCAGCAATATTTCAACTTCGACAACCAGGTGGTCAACGCCCTGGCCGGGGTCGAAAATCGACAGCTGGGCCTGCTGGGCGCCGAAAGAAACCTGCGCCGATTGATGGGATTGCCCGTCAGCGATGGGCGAGTGATTCGACCAGTGACGGAACCGGTCGCCGTGCCGATTGCCTTCGACTGGGAAGATTCACAAGTGCAAACGTTGGCACGTCGGGTTGAACTGCGTCGTCAGAAATGGGTGATTCGTCAACGGGAACTGGAATTAATTGCTGCCCGACAGGTCAATCGCTTGCAATTCGACTTGGTGGGCCAGTACGGTTTCCGTGGTTTCGGCGACAATCTGTTTGGCAGCCGTGACAGGCCGAATGGAAGTGCCTTTGACGACTTGATCAATGGCGACCTCGACGATTGGCAATTGGGCGTCGAATTGGGCGGCCCGATCGGACTGCGACAGGGACACTTGGCGGTTCGCAATGCCGAGTTGGGATTGAATCGCGAACGGGTGCTGCTGAACGAGCAACAGCGTCAATTGCTGCACGATCTGTCCACCGCAATTGTTGAAGTGGACCGTGGGTACGTTTCGCTGAAGGCAAATGTCAACAATCTGATCGCCATTGAAGAGGAACTGATCGTCAAGCAGAAACGATTTGAAGGGGGCGAAGATCAGATTTTCTTCCTGCTGGATGCCCAACTGCGTTGGGCCAATACGGAATCGGCCGTGCACCGTTCGATGACCGACTACAATCTGGCGCTGCTGGATTATGCCTACACGACGGGTTCGTTGCTGTCGCGCTACAGTATCTTTCTGACTGAGGGTCCATGGTGCGAGGATGCCAACGTATTGGCAAGAGTGAAGGCTGCTCGAACTAAAGAAATCGGACCACCACTGGATTATCGTGGATTGGACAAACTCAGTTATGGCCCGTACGACCAGACGCTGCCCGGCCCGGCGACCCAAATCATCAGTACCGAGGAGATCATCAACGACAACGCGGACGCACCCCCTGTACCGCCTGGCAATTCGGACGAGGAAATTGATGTTGACGAGAGCAACAGTGATGCAGACCAAAACGATCAAGGATCGTTCTCACTGCAGAATTTGCCTTTAGAATATGTTGAGCAATAACAGGTCGTGAATGATGCAATGGAGGGTAAAAATCTGCGGGATCACGAACGTGGACGACGCCGTTGCCGCCGCTGATTTTGGTGCAGCTGCGATTGGATTGAACTTCTATTCTCGCAGCCTGCGCTGCCTGACGCCGGACGAAGCGGCATCGATCATCGCGGCGATTCCACCGACAATTTCGCGGATCGGAGTTTTCGTCAACGCGCCCATCGCCGAGATCAACGAAACCGTCGATCGATTGATGCTGCAAGCTGTTCAATTGCACGGCGATGAAACGCCGGACCTGGTTGATCGAATTCGAAGTCCGATTTTGCGGGCGATTCGTGTCGTCAACGGCGATTTCGAAACGGCAGCCGTTGAGATCAACAATTGGTTGGCGGCTGGTGTGGAGGCCCTGCTGTTGGATGCGGGCAGCAGCGATCAATACGGGGGAACAGGCAAATCTTTGAGCTGGGAATCCGTTTCGAAGCTGGTACTTCCGGTTCCCCTCGTGCTGGCGGGGGGATTGAATTGCGACAATGTTGTGCAGGCAATTCAAACGGCTCAGCCGACAGCCGTTGACGTTGCCAGTGGCGTCGAGAAATTCCCAGGCAAAAAAGATCACGAACAAATGAAGCGGTTCATCGAAACCGCGATGCGGGCGTTTGCCACGTTATAAGACTGCTGCGTCCGACACGGGACCCTTCGACCCGTTAGGCGACTGGATCGTTGGGAAAAATCCAACTTTTCAACGGGTTGGCGTTGAAGCCGCTTCGTCTCGGAGGTTAACATGTGGGCTGACAAAAAACCACTGTTCGCCGATCATTTCTTCGCTCTGTTCGGCGGTTAAGCGGGCTGACCGTTTGCAGTTGATCCGGAAACAAACCGAATTTTCCAACAACCCTTACCGGGAAACCATTCAGGAGAGATGTCGTGGCTAACGTAGAAACCAAGCTTACATACAAAGTCAAAGATATTGGACTGGCCGATTTCGGCCGTCGTGAAATCATGCTTGCTGAAAACGAAATGCCGGGCTTGATGGCGCTGCGAGACAAATATGGTAAATCGAAACCGCTGGCCGGCGCCCGGATCGCCGGTTGTTTACATATGACGATCCAAACCGCCGTGTTGATTGAAACACTGATTGAACTTGGCGCGGAAGTCACGTGGTCCAGTTGCAATGTCTTCTCGACTCAGGATCATGCGGCAGCAGCAATGGCGGATGCTGGCGTGGCGGTATACGCCTGGAAAGGAATGACGGAGGAAGAATTCGACTGGTGCATTGAACAGACGTTGATCTTCCCGGATGGCAAGCCGCTAAATCTGATTCTGGACGATGGCGGCGACTTGACGGCAATGGTTCATGACCGATTCCCGGAACTGCTGTCGGGCATTCGTGGATTGTCGGAAGAGACCACGACCGGCGTTCATCGACTGTACCAGATGCATGAGCGGGGCGACCTGAAATTGCCGGCGATCAATGTCAATGACTCAGTCACCAAGAGCAAATTCGATAATCTGTACGGCTGTCGCGAATCGCTGGCGGACGGTATCAAACGGGCCACCGACGTGATGATCGCTGGCAAAGTGGTCGTGATCGCAGGCTACGGTGATGTCGGCAAGGGCTGTGCCCATTCGATGCAGCGATATGGTGGTCGCGTGATTGTCACCGAAATCGACCCGATCAATGCTCTGCAAGCCGCGATGGAAGGTTTCCAGGTGACGACGATGGAAGAGGCCGCTGCGATCGGAAATATCTTTGTTACCACGACAGGCAACTGCGACGTAATCGTTGGCAAACACTTGGAACAGATGCCCAACGATGCAATCGTCTGCAACATCGGACACTTTCAAAATGAGATTGATGTGAAATGGCTGGAGGGCGAGGTTCATGCCGGTCGAGTCAAAAAAATGGAAATCAAGCCACAGGTCGATCGTTATACGTTCAAGAACGGTCGCTCGATCCTGTTACTGGCCGAAGGCCGTCTGGTGAATCTCGGCTGCGCGACTGGCCACCCCTCGTTCGTGATGTCCAACTCCTTCACTAACCAGACTTTGGCTCAAATGGCGTTGTGGGACGAATCGGATCAATATGAAATCGGCGTGCACACATTGCCCAAAAAACTGGACGAAGAAGTTGCTCGACTGCATCTCGATCAACTGGGAGTGAAGCTGACCCAACTGACGGACAAACAATCCAAGTATCTGGGCATCCCCAAAGAAGGCCCATATAAACCTGAACACTACCGGTATTAAGTCGAGCGGCAATTATTGCGATTGCCGAAAATTGGCCGGAGCCGAAAATTGGCCGAAGCCGAGAATTGGTCGCATCTGCTTGTGGGAATTAATCAGAACATTTTTTTCACGCGCCGCGTTGAAACTTGTCGACAAATCCTGATTGCCAAGTGACAATTAAGTGTTGCAGGCATTGGCCCGTTAATTGAGCGTCGCTCGTTAAAATTAGGTTCGATCGATCCATGTATGGCTTGAATTTCAGTTTAGGGTCGCGACGTGCCTTCACGCTGGTCGAATTGTTGGTCGTAATTGCGATTATTGGAATTCTGATCGGCATGTTGCTGCCGGCCGTGCAGACCGTTCGAGAATCTGCCCGACGCGCTCAATGTTCCAATAACGTGCGCCAACTCGGGTTGGCGGCGCTGAATTTCGAGTCCACCCATCAGGTCTTTCCGGCTTCCGGTTGGACCATGCCTGGGCCGGGAAATCCAGCCGGCAAATACGTCGGATGGCGCGCGTTAATCTTACCCTTTGTTGAACAGTCGAACTTGCAGAAGCTGTATGATTTCGAGGAACATTGGTGGGAAGAAACCAATCCAGCGGCGGCTGCCGTGCCGGTGCTGCTGTTTCAATGCCCATCGACTGCCAACCGCACGCCAGTAATATCGGCTGTGGCCCACGATCCGCGACCTGCAATCGATTTTGAAAATCCAATTGCTCCGACGGATTACGAAGCCATCATGGGAGTCCAACCAGGCTCAATCAATCCCCATTTACCGTCCTCATTATACGATTCGATAAACCGCTTTTCCGTAATGCATCGCAATTCCCGCAACCGATATGCCGATATCCATGACGGGTCCTCCAATACGATCATGGTCGTCGAGTGCGCGGCGCGGCCGGATGTCTATCGAAGGCGAGTGTTGCGAAGTGATTTGGCCAACGATCAGGGAATTGGTTGGGCCGACAGTGAAGGACCGTTCAGTTTTGATGGAAGCAATGCCGACGGCAGCCTGGAGGGAGCAGGATTGGCCGAAGGCTGCGATCAGGTCATGAACCGTCGCAACGACAACGAACCCTATTCATTTCACCCCGTCGGTATCAACGTCCTGTTCGCCGATGGTCACGTTCCGTTTCTTCCCGAATCAACCGAGATCGCGATCTTCGCCAAACTCCTCACGCGCAACGCCGCCGAATAAAGGTGTCAAGTAACTTTTTTTGTGCCAGGCGCAGAAATTTTGGATGCCTTGTTCAAGCGATACGGTTGGTTGAAAACCAAGCAGGTTGGCGGCTTTTGAATAGTCTGCAAATGTTGTCGGCAGCTCTGTGTTCGGGGCTTCGGTGGGTACAAGATTGGCGCGAGCGCCGGCAGCTTTTTCCAGTAGCTGGATCAAGCGGGTCAATGATTCCGGTTGGCCTCGTCCAAGATTGATGATTTCGAAACCCAGCGGGCGATCCAAGGCTAAGACTATTCCGTCTGCGATGTCATCGACAAACGTCCAATCCCGATAAAATTCACCCTGAAACAACGGGACGGGTCGGCCCGTCAGAATGCTATCCGCAACCAGGCTGGGCATCATGTCGGGGCGACTGCGGGGACCGTATACCGTAAACAAACGGAGCGCCGTAAAGTTGAGTCCATAGTTGCGATAATACTTTAAACCGACCTGCTCGGCTGCCCGTTTGCTGGCAGCGTAAGGATGCAACGGTTCGCCGCATGAATCGGTTTCGACGAAAGGAATTCGGCACGTTCGACCATAAATCGATGAAGTCGACGCAAACACGAAGTTTTTTATGTTATGTTGTCGCGCCAATTCAATCAGTTGCAGGGACGCTGTCAGATTGATCTTGTAACAGAGCGCTGGGTTTCGCACCGAGTTTCGAATCCCTGCCATGGCGGCCAGGTGGACTACTGCGTCAAACCGGTTTTCCCTGAACAGATTTGCCTGAGAATCGCAGATATCGTCCGGCAGTAACGTGAAATTGTTGGCTGTTTTTATGGCGTCAATGTTGGCCCATTTGCGGTTTGGATCATAGTCGCGATTGAAGTTGTCGACGCCGACCACGATGTCTCCCCGCGAGACTAACCGCTGGGCGATATGGCTGCCAATAAATCCGGCGGCACCAGTTAACAGGATTCGAATCCGTTTGCGTACAGGCATCAGATTTCCCGGTGGTTCGTTTTTTGCGTTCATTTTCGAGAATCCATGTCCCGTCGCGATTCTGAATACTGCGAATTCCGGCCTTTTGCATTTGTTTCAATTCAAAACTAGAATCTACTCGATAACCCTTCGTTTGTAACTGAACTACAGGAACATGATCATGTCAGTCAGCACGACTACTGAAAAAACCGGGCTTTCGCAGATCCGTAGACTTGAACCTGTCAAGTTATGGAATCATTTCGCTGACTTGAACGCGGTACCGCGTCGATCCAAACAGGAAAAAAAGGTCATTGCGTTTGTCAAACAGTTTGGTCTGTCCCTGGGACTGGAAACGCAGGTCGATGCGATCGGCAACGTGTTGATTCGAAAACCGGCGTCGCCGGGGATGGAGAATCGGTTGCCGGTTGTGTTGCAGTCGCACCTGGATATGGTTTGCCAGAAGAACGCGGACGTCAAATTTGACTTTGATTCCCAAGGAATCGAAATGGTAATCGATAGCGATTGGGTACGTGCCAAAGGAACGACGTTGGGCGCCGACAATGGTTTGGGTGTCGCGGCGATCATGGCCATACTCGAATCCGACGAAATTGAGCATCCGCCACTGGAAGCGTTGTTCACCGTCGATGAGGAAACGGGAATGACCGGCGCCAAGGGTTTGCAGGGTGGGTGGCTGCAGGGAAAAATCCTGTTGAATCTGGACACAGAGGACGATCGCGAGTTAACGATTGGATGTGCCGGGGGAATCGATATCACGGCAACTCACAAATATCTGCCGGAAGAGACACCAGCGGGCCTGTTTGGATTCCGTTTGACCGTCAAAGGACTTTCGGGCGGTCATTCCGGAATGCAGATTCATGAAGGGCTTGGGAATGCCAACCGGATCATGAATCGAATCCTGTGGGGCGCAGCCAGCGAGTTTGAATTTCATTTGGTTGAAATCGATGGCGGAGGCCTTCGCAATGCAATTCCACGCGAATCTGTGGCCGTCATCGCTGTCAACGGCGATCAGGCGGATGAGTTGCAGGCTTGGGTCGACCGAGAGGCCGAGATTATCGTGGCCGAATACAGATTGACCGACCCGAATGCGAAAATCAACTACGAACCGCTGGAACATCCTCCAGCAACGATTGTACCGGCGAAATTGCAAAAGTATCTGTTGGGCACGATTTACGGAATCCATTCTGGAATTTATCGAATGAATCCGGAGATCGGGGACCTGGTTCAAACGTCAAACAATCTTGCCCGGGTGCTGGTCAAAGACGGCGCAATTACGATCGGTTGTCTGGCCCGCAGCAGTGTTAATAGCGAAAGGGATGAGATGGCCAACGCGATTCGCGCGGTTCTGGAATTGACGGGAGCCCAGGTGGAATCGGATGGCGGCTATACCGGCTGGGTGCCCATGCCCAATTCCAAAATTGTAAAACTGATGACTGCGATTTATGAGGAGTTGTTTGACGAACGACCGCATGTATCCGCTTGCCATGCCGGACTCGAATGTGGAATTATCGGAACCAACTATCCGGATCTGCAAATGATCAGTTTTGGTCCCAACATCCTCGGTGCCCATTCGCCGGACGAACGGGCACAAATCAGCAGCGTACAGAAATTCTGGAAATTGCTGCTGGCCACACTCCGGCAAATCCCGGGGTAATTGTTGCTGTTGCCGACAGGCAATTCTGTGGTTGGGTCAAGTCAACGATTAGCGCCGTTTTTTCCTTTTAGACGGGACCCCGCCACAATATGAAATACGCGGGTCGACCATGAACCGATCACGCATCGCCTCGCGCCCGATCAACATGCGGAACCCCATCTTGGTTCGATCAAACAGCGTCACGTCAATTTCGTAAGGCTTGCCGAAAATCTCGACGGCTGTCCGAATCACCGGCCGGGTGGTTGTCTGGCCATTGGAACTGCGAACGCTGCGAAACTCGTGAACCTTCGATTGGGCTTCGACAATCAATGTTATACGCTGTTGTGCCGGGTGAATCTTGAAGCTGACGAATTGCACTCCTTCAATTTCTCGAACTTCGATGTCGTAGGCATGCAATGACGATGATTTAGCACCCGTATCGATCTTGGCTTTGATACGCTTGATTCCCAATTCCGGCAACCGAACCCATTCCCGCCATCCGATAATCGCCAAGTTGTCGTTATAAATATCAACCACGTCTGAAAACAGGATTCCTGCTGAGTTGCTGACCGTGTCAAACTATTGCCGGTAATTGTTGACCCGTAATACCGGACTTCGCCCATGCCAAAGCCGCATTTGACTGGAATTTGGGCAATATTATTACCGTTTGTCTAATTCTAAAATTCTAACAAGTGTCGGGCAAACTGCCTAATAGTCAGAAATCCGTTTTGATTGACTTTTCAAAAAATCGTCAATAAACGGCTTGATTGAATGCGTTCAATTTGTATCTTGAGCCTGAGAATGTCACAATGCAGTTCAAGGCGTTCGGCAGCGACCTAGACACTTGCCGCTCGCCGAACATGGCTTCGTCGCGCGAACGGTCTTCAACAGCTTTTCATTAACGACGGGAGGATTCGATGGGTTTATGGCTGACCGAGAGGGAATTCAGGCAGGGGGGCGCCGAATCGACGGGTGTGACGCTCAACGTAGCTTTCCTGCGCGACATCAAACAGGACACGCCATCACTGCAAACGCAGTCCAGTGTCATTCGCCATTCGCTGGAAGGAGGATCGATAACGCCCCGCCTGACAGTCGATCTCCTGACTCAATACCGGGATGATCTTGAGACCTATTTTGCTCTCGAAGAGTTTTATGGCTACTTCAGTAATGCGGCGGTGACGAATCCGACGATTTCATCACAGGCCGCCAAGCTACGTGCCGAACACGTCGAGCTATTCCTGAATTTGAACCAGGTCATCGAACTTGCGGAACAGATTCTGTACCACGAATGTTCTACGGAAATCACACTGCAGCAAGTCGCCCAGCGGTTCGATGCTTTGGCGATATCCTTCGACGCACATGAACAGCGCGAAATGGAATTGATGATGCGGCTGTGCAACGAAGAAATCGGTGGCGGCGGTTGACCGTGGAAACGGATTCTTGGTCTGGGACGGATTTTTCTCAGAAAACGCGAATTGACCGTGCCATCACTCGCTGACCTGGCTTAAAATGTCGCTTTTGGAATCGAATCGATCGAGAGCCTGGACGTGAAAATACTGTTAGACCAGCTGCAACTGAACCAGGGAGTCGATGAACTCGCCCGCTCCATCAATCAGGAATATCGTGACAGGCCGTTGACGATTATCGGCGTGTTGACGGGTAGCGTTGTCCTGTTGGCCGATTTGATTCGTAAACTGGAGATGCCGTTGCGGGTCGGAGTCGTTCACACGAGCAGTTACCAGGGTACCGAGCGCGGCGCCCTCGCGATCAATGCAGACATGATGCTCGATATTACCAACCGCGACGTGCTGCTCATTGATGACATCTTCGACACCGGGAACACGTTGTCGGAGGTCATTGACTTGATGGGCGAACTGGGACCTGCTTCGTTGAAATCGGCGGTATTGCTGTGCAAATCGGGCAAACAGCAAGTGAACTGGCGGCCGGATTTTGTCGCCTTTGATATTCCTGACGAGTTTGTTGTTGGCTATGGATTGGACTATAACGACGAATTTCGAAACCTGCCGTACCTTGCCGCGCTCGAACCGTCTGACATTCCCAGTGCGATGAAATGAGACCGCAGGACCTGTTGATCGTTACGCGCCGATTCTGGCCGCATTGCGGACTGACGGACATGGCGCTGGCGGATTTAGCACAAAATCTGAAGGACGCCGGTCATCGCGTCACAGTCGCAACGATTAAATGGTCACGCGATTGGAGTGATCACATCCGCTTCCATGACATTCCTGTGATCCGATTTACACGACCGTTGACCGGGCCATGGAGCTCGTTTCGATACGCCCGATCGCTGGCCAAACACCTGGCCTTGAAAAATTATGATGGCCTGATCGCTTCCGGACTGGGAGACGAAGCGATTGCGGCATCGCGCAGCACCGACGACATGACGGCCGTTGTGGTTCGAATCGATGACGCATTGGAAGGGGTCGCAGGCCAACTACATCGAAAGCATGTGGAAACCTGTTTGTCGGCTGACGCAGTGGTCACCAACAGCCTGGCGGTTGCCCGACGAATGGCCGGGCTGGAACAAATGCCCAGTGTTGCCGTTATTCCGGACGGTATCCGAATCAGAACGAATCAATTCCCATCAAATGCTAATCGATTGGGTATTCGTGCTGCACTCTCCTTCGCACATCCAGTATTGAAGATCGAACCGGACCAGCCGCTGGCTGTTTCCTGTGTCCGCATGAGTGTGGGATGTGGATTGAGCGAGCTGGTCCAGTCATGGCCTCAGGTTCTGGCTCGATTCCCTGCAGCCCGACTGTGGCTGATGGGGGATGGCCCACAGGCAGGCGCCATCTGGCAGCAGATCATCAGGCTAGACCTCGCTCACTCGGTAATCATGCCCGGTTTTTTTGATGAACTCGAAGACCTGCTGATCGCAGCAGATATGTATGTTCATCCCTGTCAGGAAATCCAGTCCGGTGAAGGGTTGTTGCGGGCGATGGCGGTTGGTACACCGGTGATTGCTACCGCGGACGATTGGACCGCGTCCTTCCTGAACTCCGGCAATAATGGTCTACTCGTTCCGGCTGGCGATTCAGCCTGTTTGGCAGATTCGATGATTCGACGGCTGACCGATCATGATGACCGCCTGAAAATTGGAATCCGCGCCATGAAAACAATTGCCAACTTGTTTCGACCCACAGATCAGGCAGACAAATACCTCGAACTGTTTGCCTCATCAACTCGCGAAACCATTGCTGCAGCGAAGTGAAACGTCGCATTCTGTTCGTCATCGAAGATTTTTTCCCGCTGGGGGCCAATCTCCAGCTCAAGCCGATCGCTGATGCGCTGGCGGCGGAAGCTTTTGATATTCATGTTGTTGCCCTGCGCGATTCGATGAAACTGCCAACATGGATTTCCGATCTTCCGGCAACAATTCACAGCCTCGATTCAGGCCGTGGTATTAACCGGGTTTTGCGAATGCGATCCCTGATTTTCCGCGTCAGTCCGAACATCGTTCATGCGTGGGGACATGCAACCCATTGGTGTTCGATGATGGCTGGTATCGGCCTCCACGAGTTAAAAATGGTTGCTACGTTTTTCGAGATACCACCTCGCCATCGCATGAACCACCCGCAATCGCCGGCTTGGCTGTTCGGAGGCTCGGTCACTCTGACGGCAAGCCATCATACGATTGCCAATCGACTTGCAGAGCACGGTTTTGATCAGCCAATTGAAATCATTCCCAACTCCCATGGACGCTTCAATTGGCGAACTCAGGCTGCCGATCATGATCGAATCGCCGCGCGACAACGACTGCTGGAGATCATTTCCCGCGACATCCAACGACCAACCATACAGTCGTTCAATGTTCCGCCGAGAGTCGGGATAGCTGAACCCAGTTCGGATGCTGACGCAAAACTCTATTTGGTCGGAACGGTGGCCAGACTGCTGCCCGGATACCAGCTCAAAGATTTGGTTTGGGCGGTCGATTTGCTGTGTTGCATTCGCGACGACATTCATCTATTCATCTTTGGCTCCGGCCCTCAGGAACCGAGTCTGCGTCGATTCATTTCAAAAACAGCATCCCGGCAACATATTCACCTGATTCCCGCGGAGTCGACTGACGAAAACGATTTGGCAGTTTTGGATTGTTACTGGAACGCCCAATTGGAAGAGCCATTACCATCGGCGATGTTGGCCGCCATGGCACAACAGATTCCAGTGGTCAGTGTGTTGGGGCCTGGAACCGCCGAATTACTGCTGCCGTTGCGATCGGGTTTAGCGACCAATTTTGGTGCGCGTGATGAGTTTGCCCGCTGGACAAAATATTTGATCGAACAAACGAATGCAGCTGGTCAGCTGGCGATTCAGAGCGCTGTGCATGTCAAGAAGCGGTTTCCAACCAGTCAGATGATCGAAGGTTACAGGAAACTGTATGCGACGATCGAAGAGTGAAGTTGCAAGGGCCCACGCCCGCCCCAATGCGTTATTTCTTGCGGTGACGAATCTTGGCACGCATCCGACGCTTCTTGCGGCCGATCTTGCGACGGCCCTTTCCAGTTTTCTTGTTTCCCACTAACGCCACTCCAATTCTCAATGTAGACACATGGTACGCCGCCAAGTCGATTTTCAACGCCAGGCGACGGTAAGTAAAAATTTCCGGGAACCCAAAAGTGTAATCGAACCGACACGTAGCCAGCAAGTCGAAACCGATCATTTGGCAAGTTCCGGCTTCTAAATTTCGTCCGTTCAGTCCTCTATTCGGGCCATTTCATCAACGGTTGGTTTCAAGATCAGTCCTAAACAGATCCCGATAATCATGAATACGATGACAACACCGGCGGCTTTCCAAAAGCCCTGTTGAATGACATATCGGATGCTTGACCAGGACATCGAAAAGCAGGCGATGGCCAAAATAATTGGGGGAATCGGAAAAAAGGGAACACGAAAACTGCCCATTTCGGTTGTCCGATGGCTGTCTTTGTCCTGCTTCATTCTCAGGACAATCAAAGACAGGCCGGTCAGCCCCAGGAAAGTCCAGAAGAATGGCGCTGAAACGACCACGATCACATCAAACGGATTCTCGTATTGGAAACAGAGGCTGAACAGACCTATCGTCACGGCTGCCTGGGTAACCGTCGCCTGCCAGGGTTGATTGCTGCGCGCGTCCCATCTGCCCAACCCTCGGATCAATTCGAAATCGCGACCGGCCGCGTAATAGATTCTGGGGCTAGTGATAATGATGCCGTTGATGGCTCCCAGACAGGAAATGCAAATCAAACCGGCAATAATCTGCGTGGCTTTGCGACCCATCAGACTTTCACTGCCCAATGCCGCTGTGACCACGTCCGTTGCGACCGCATCAGACGACGCCACTGCCGAAAAACCGATCGCAACCACAAAGGCGATGTTCACGATCAGATAAATCGCCGTCACAATGATCGAGCCGCAGATCAACGCTCGAAACAGATTTCTCTCAGGCGATCTGATTTCGTTGGCGACAAAAGCAAGATCGTTCCAGCCGCCAAAAGAGAACATGATAAACACCATCGCCAACAGCCAACCGCTAGCCGTTAAAGTTGAAGCGGTTGTCGAAAGCGCAGACGACGCAACTCCGGTTCCAGCCGTTGACGGTGCGCTAAATGCCAGCGCAACGATTGACAGCAGGCCGAGTATTTTGGTGACTGTCAATACATTCTGTACCCATTTGCCCTGTCGCAGCCCGATCAGATTTGTAACGCTCAACAGAACAACGGCCAACACGGCGTAAGCCAAATGCCGCGTCTGATCCGGCAACAAGCCCGGCCATGGGATTGATTTCACCGACAGCAACTGGTCAAAATAAATGGCAAACGTCAGTGCCATGGCTCCGATGTTGCCCGGCCGGATAATCCAGAAAGTGGCCCAGGCAAACATGAACGCGACCGCCCGACCGAACGCCTGTTTGAG
>JBGSXT010000177.1:0-1646 GCA_041751295.1 Mariniblastus sp. | reverse complement strand
CATCACTGCGTCGATCGCGATGCCGCTGGCGATGTCGATACCCAGTCCTGGCGCAAACGCAACGACCATCGCTTTCGTGGCGGCGCTGGTCCAGATTACCTGATCGGCTTTTCGATTGCGCATTTGCACGCGGATCGTCGCGATCCTGTCGCTCTTGTCGGCGGCGAACAGGGCCGCATTGAGTGCGATCAGGCCCAGCCCTTCCTTTTCCAGCGTTTCCAGGATCAGCGATTTGAGTTCGCCGACATCCGGTTCCGGCTTCCGCCATTGGCTTTTTGTCCGACCACCGGGTTGTTCCGTCACGTATTCCATCGGCCGCGGATCGGCGGTAGTCGTAACGATGTGTCTTGCCGGAACAATACCGTCGACCCGTTGGCGAACGATATTCAGCAGCGAGTTCAGATCTTTGGCCGTGTACAAATCGGTCTTGTTGAAAACGAGAATGATCGGTTTGTGGACTGCCGCTAACGTCAACAATGCGGAATATTCCGTGTCATTCAAGTCGGAATCGGTCACAAACAGAATCAAGTCGGCTTTACGAGCTGTTATTTCGGCTAACGCGGCGCGATCGAGGCCACCGACTTCGTTGATCCCGGGCGTATCGACCAGGACGATTTCGGAGTTTTCGAAGCCGCGAATCCGGTGGCCTGATCCTTCCCAGCTGGTTCCCCAGACCTGTTTCGTCCAGCCACCCTGCACATCAACTTCGGCGACGGCCCGACCGATCAGGGCGTTGATCAATGCCGATTTGCCCGTACTGATTTCTCCAAAGATGACGATCTCGACATGACCGTTGGTGATCTTGTCGTACATTTCATTCAGCTGATGGATATCGGCCTGCAGTTTTTCCTGTTCTGCCGGATTGCAACCTCGCAGCTTGGTCAACGTCGATTGAACCGAGTCAATCGCCTGTTGAAATTGGGCATCGTTGATCGAAGAGGATGGTGGCGTCATGAAATTGTTTTCGCTGCTCTATCCATTCGATAATTTCTCTCGTGCATTGAGCACAAGTTTGCGAATCTCGTCGATCGTGGTCACGGCTTCCCATTGTCGTCGAGCCAGCCCGGCGAGGCCCCCTTCAGGAGTCTGCATTTCGTTGCGGAAGTACTCGATGAAGACCGCTCCGATCCATTTGGTGATTAACGCCTGCACGGCTCCCTGCAAAACGCCACCAGCGATTGTGCCGGCCAATGGAATCGTTTTGATCAATGAGGCTACCACCGACGTGACCGCGACCGCCGCTCCTTGAGCGCCAAGAAATCCAACCAGATTTTTTCCCATCTCTGCCAGCCAGCAGGAGGCCGTTTCGAGGTCGACTTTCTGCTGGTAGACCTCGGCCAGATCGAAAACCATTTTGGTTGAAATTGCGCTGCCTGCAACCAGGTCGACGATGGGAAACGGATTGACGGCCGCGACACCTCCGGCACCCCACATGTATCGATCGACGATCGACCAGGCTTTGCGGTCGAGCGAGTCTTTGACTTTGGCTCGGGCTTTTTCCACCAGTCCGCGCGATTGCAACAGCAGGTTGGCCATCAACAGGTCTTTGCCTTCCTGCTTGAGTACAGCCATCATTCGCTGTGCCAGGGGTTCAATATCCGTGGGGATTTCCATCGTCTCGTCAACCTCCGACCCGTCAGGCCGTA
>JBGSXT010000176.1:0-2567 GCA_041751295.1 Mariniblastus sp. | reverse complement strand
GTTCAATCCGGACTTTTCCTATTTTGTCCAGCTTGATGGCCGCAGTAGTAGCGGTGATAACGTTCGACTGTTGGACTACTACCTCAGCTACGACATCGGCCACCATCGATTTGGCCTCGATACAGGCACAATTGGGTTGCGTACGGGAAAGTACAAGATGCCCTTCTCGCTGGCGCGGCGGATTTCAGGGAAAGAATTCGAATTCACCGATCGCTCCGTTGCCAGTGAGTACTTTGACGTCAACCGCAGCCTCGCCTGGGGTCTGTACGGTCAAGTCAACAGTTTTCGATTTCCGCTTAAATGGGAAACAGCCCTCTTCAATGGATTCGTTACTGGTGGATCGGAGACGGGCAGCAGCGGAGACCTCGATGACAACTTTGCCTACTCGTTTCGCGTCCAAGGTGTTCCTATCGGAGAGTGGGGCGAAGGCGAACTGGCTGATTTTGAAATCCATGATTGTTTGGCGATGCGAGTCGGCTGCGCCTACGCCGGGACAGACATCAATCGGATTGGTTCCACCGAGTTCAGCTCGCTTACGGTCGTTGAATCGGGAAACACACTCGCGTCAATCTTGCCCGTCGCAGTCGACAGCTACGCCGTCGATCAGTTTGCGGTGGATACATCATTCAAACTACGTGGCTGGTCCACAACCCTTGAGTACTATTTTCGTAACCTGAGCGACTTTCAGGGGGTGCCTGTGCCGGATCTGTTCGACCATGGATTCTGGCTGCAAGCCGGTTACTTTGTGGTCCCCAACAAAATGCAATTGCTGACCCGCTGGTCACGGGTGGCTGGCAATTCAGGCACGCTCGGATTGGCCCAGCAGAATACCAATGAAATTGCTGGTGGGGTTGCCTGGTACTATCGCGGCAATTCTGCGAAGTGGGTTACTGACGTTACGCGTCTGGATGGTGGACCAATCAATTCGAATACACTTGATGTCAGTCCCGGCGATGAAGGTTGGCTTTATCGCTCGCAGATCCAGTTCAGTTTTTGATGCGGAATCAATAGTTATTGAAAATGCCGATTGTTTTCAATAAAAATCCCAAACGTCTTAGCGATCAACCATCCTTGCAGGGGCTGAGCATTCTGTTGTTTGTGACGAATCAACACTTTACGGTCTGATTACTGTGACTTGACCAACTATTGTAGCCGCACTGTATCTGGCATTTCCAAATGCAATCTTAAAAGCCGAACGAATTCCTGTTCCGCATCGCTGGAGCGCAGGATCGATGTATGGGTTGCATCGATGATCGCGGTCGATTCAGCTTCCGCGCGGAATGCACTGTCGACGGGCACCACCACGTCGGATGGCCCGGCACGCGGCAATCGACAGCTTTCGCCAATGATCGAATGGACGGCAACGCCGGGCGAAGGTTCGAGCGAAGCAATTGCCTGCAATAATTGGCTATCAGGCCGCAAGAGATCCACCGATGATGGTAACGAATCGGCAAATTGGCCTGTGAATACGCCTGGATTGTCCGCTGCAATGGTTTCGAAGTCGTTCTCTTCAGTTGATCTTTTTCCGGCCAGTCGAGAGGCAAACCGCCCGATGCCGCGTGACGCCCAGGGCGACCCCAGATGCGGCGTGGCAATATAGATGATTCGACTGATATTGGGATTAGCACGGAAGTAAAACGAATCCCGGAATTCAGCGATGTCGTCTGGTGGCCCCCGTAGCTGCTCCAAAGGTAGCCGGGCAATCGAACGCCATAATTCATTGCCACTATCAGTAACCTGCAACTTGGAAACCAATCCGCCAAGGCTGTGTCCGACAATCACGGCGCGCTGAGTGGGGACCTGCCCTTCCGCCATTTCAATTGGATTGGCTGACGTGTTCCGACAGGCGAAAGCGCGGCCAAGCTGTTGTCGCAGAATCGCGGCTGATTCGAGAAACTCGTTTCCAGTCGGATATCGAAATACCCAAATCTGGTAACGCGTACGCAATACCGGATCGGCGCGAACCACATCGGCCATCTCCAGAAACGTCGCCGGATCCGAAATCAGTCCATGGACCAGAATCAGTGGAATCTTGTCGGGCTGGTAGGGTTCGAGAAACCGAAGCTGTGCCTGGTCGACGCCATTGTCGCCATTCACGAACGCTTCGATTGGCTTGTACTCACTATTTTGCCGAGCGAAAGCCAACGGCATCGCGGGACTTTGTGCGATCCCCTGGCATCCGCTGACGGGAGCAAAGGCCAACGGATTGACAAACGTTAGCGAGGCCGTCGCTGTATTTCCAATCTCATCCGAACCATCAAATATTGAGACCGGAATCTCAAATAGCGCTGGGGCCGCAAAAGGAGTTTCAGTTTTCACGAACGACTCGATTGCACACTGATTTCCGTCTGTCGAGCTGACGCAGTCTTGAGTCGATTGCTGTTGTGACCCGCAACGGGCAGGCGGTGTGACGACGACCAATGGCACTCCCCGTCCGCAGACATTTCCAGGCGCGTCGGTCGGTGGTTTGAACACCAGCAATCGATCAAAGTCGTCACGGTTCCAGGCAAATCCTTCGTAGAAGATCGGGACGCGCAAGGTTCCTGCTGATCCGTTGATCAACAAAT
>JBGSXT010000175.1:0-2632 GCA_041751295.1 Mariniblastus sp. | reverse complement strand
GTTTCCAGCTTGCCCATCCGGATTGCCGGCCGTCGAAAATTCACTGGCGCTGTTAATGAATCAGGTCCAGCTCGGACGTTGTACGATCGAGCAGGTAGTGAATTGGATGAGTTTTCAGCCAGCCCGCATCTGGAATCTGCGAAACAAGGGGCAAATTGGTGTCGGATTCGACGCGGATTTGGTGCTGGTCGATCCGAGTTTGACACGCACTATTGTCAACGACAAACAGCAGACCAAATGCAAATGGTCCCCCTGGAATGGCGAGAAATTGACTGGTTGGCCGGTCAGAACATGGGTCATGGGTCAGACCGTATTCAAACACGGACCGAATAAACCATGGATCACTGACGAAATCTGCGGTCGGGAAATACTCTTCGATACAGTGTCATGAGCGCAACGGCAGCTGAAGCTCGGGATCATGAAACAGAACATCAGTTCAGCCTGTTTCACCAGCAATGGGGTGTTCGCCAAATCGGACCTGCGCGCTATTGCCTGTTGATTTGCGCCGTCTTGGCACAGGTGATGACCGTGTTCATCACCTGGCAGCTCTGGCAGGTCCGAACCGATCCACCGAATCAGCCAATCTTCGCTGTACCCGAATTTTCGTTTGGCCTGCTGATTGTCATCTCGCTGATCTTCATGCTGTTTGATCCGTGCAAGGGATTTTTGATGCATGTTATTCTGGTCGCGGTCGCTTCGGTGTTTGACCAATTCCGTCTGCAGCCCCAATTTCTGGCGATCATTTTCCTGATGTTTGCGGTTCTCAGTGCGCGCGGATTGTTGATTTGCCGCTGGTTTCTGGCGGCATTATGGCTTTGGGCCGGCATTCACAAATTGCTTTCTCCGCACTGGTTTGCCCATGCCAGTTATTGGCTGCTGCAAGCGATGAACATTGACGATGTTCTTGTCGGGCAACTCCATTACGCGTTCGCCCTGTCGTTTGCAATCGGCGAAATCGCTATAGGTCTGTTGGCAATTTTCTGGCCACGGATTGCAGCTTATTTCTGTGTCGGTCTGCACCTTTCAATATTCGCCCTGCTGATTCTGATCCATTGGAATTACAGTGTGTTGCCATGGAATGTTGCCAGTGCCATCATCGGTTGCTGGGTGTTGTGGCAGGTTCGCGATACTCGAACCGCACTTCGGGCCCATGGCCAAAACCTGCGTTTCGAATGGGTTGGGGCCGCGATTTTGATGATTGTTCCAGCAGGATTCTATTGGGGTCTTGTCGATCATGGTTATGCCAACGTGTTGTACTCCGATTATGTACCCCGCAGCTTGATCACCAGTGATAAACAATTGAGAGAAATCACAAGTTGGGACCCCGTACACGTTCCCTTTCCGTATGAACGGCGAACGCATCAACAGTTCTTTGTGGCGGTTGCGAAGCCGGGAGACAAGTTGCATTTGTTCGATCCCAGACCGGTTTTGAACGATCAATTTTTCGTGTTTTCCGAGGACGGCCAGGCGATCGAGATTTCCAGAGCCGAATTTTTTGAAAGCTCGACGGATCAGGTTGCGGGAATCGGTATTGATGATCGTCACGCCAAATTCTGGCTGCAGCGATGGGGTCAAATCAAGCAACGTTGGTATCGCCAGGAAAATGATAATCGAGACGAGCTGATTTCCTATGCGTATACCTTGCGGCCGGAGCATTACAGTGCCCGTGCTCTGCAATTGTTACAGCGGCTCCCCAATCTGGAAGAACTGCAATTGGCCGGTTGCCCCGTGACTGATGAAGATTCTGAAACTTGTCGCCAAACTCGAACGATTGACCGGAATCGGGCTCAACAACACCGCAGTCACCGACGCCGGCCTGGAGCACCTAATCACTCTTCGCCACCTAAATATTCTCGAAATCGAAAACACCCAAATATCCCCACAAGGCCTCTCCCGCGAAAAAGGGGTCAGGAGCCGATATTAGAGACTGAGGGGTTTGCGGGGGCCGTTGAGACGCTAACATGGTCAGATTGTTTGGGCCGTCCGTTATCCTGGGAGTTCGAAATGCCGCGCCCACTTCGAGCCGACGAGGCAGGTGCCATTTATCACGCGCTCAATCGTGGTAATGCCCGTTAACCACTTTTTCGCAAGGACGCCGACTATGAAGCTTTCGAGCGGGTTGTCACCCAAGGCCTGGAATTGTATTCGATCGATTTGATCGCCTATCAATGGATGCCGAACCACTGGCACTTGGTATTATCGCCGCAGGAAGACGGAACGATGTCGGGCTTTCTGGGGTGGGTCACGATGACCCATTCTCAACGTTACCATGCGCATCATCAAACGGCAGGGTCTGGTCATGTTTATCAGGGTCGGTACAAGAGTTTTCCGGTTCAGGACGACGATCATTTTCATGTGGTTTGTCGCTATGTCGAGCGCAACGCATTGACGGCCAATCTGGTCCAGCGGGCTCAGGACTGGCGTTGGGGAAGCTTATGGAACTGGTGCACAGGCAAGTCTCCGATTAGCCTTTCCCCCTGGCCTGCTCCGCGATTGCCCAACTGGATTGATCGAGTCAACCAGGTGCTCACGGACAAAGAGGCGAACGCCGTGAAACTCAGTATTGAGCGAAGTTGTCCGCTGGGTACAGCGGAGTGGATGGAATCGACAGTCAAGCGATTGAAGCTGGAAT
>JBGSXT010000174.1:0-12241 GCA_041751295.1 Mariniblastus sp. | reverse complement strand
AGCCAAACGGCTGATGCGGGTAATCTGCCATCTGGCCAAGTTTGCCGAACAGAAAAAAGACTTGGCCTGTTTGGGATTCACACACCTTCAACCTGCGCAACCCACCACAGTCGGCAAAAGATGTTGTCTTTGGATTTACGATCTGGTTGACGATTTGGCTTCGCTCGAATTCCGGCTCGTTGGCCTGAAGGCGCGAGGCGCAAAAGGAACGACCGGAACTCAAGCCAGCTTCCTGAAGCTGTTCGACGGTGACCATGCCAAAGTCTGCCAGCTTGACCAGTTGATCGCCGAAAAAATCGGCTTCGCAAATTTCTATCCGGTTACCGGCCAGACCTATTCGCGAAAAGTTGATTGCCACATTCTGGATGTATTGTCAGGTATTGCCGCCAGCTGTCACCGGATCGCAACCGATGTACGTTTGTTGGCCAGCCGCAAGGAAATCGAGGAACCATTTGAAACAGATCAAATCGGCTCGTCGGCAATGGCCTACAAACGGAACCCGATGCGCAGTGAAAGGATTTGTTCGTTGGCCCGGTTTGTGATCAGTCTGCAATCGAGTACGGCCAATACGCTGGCGACCCAATGGCTGGAGCGGACTCTGGACGACAGCGCCAATCGGCGGCTAGTGATTCCCCAGGCATTTCTGGCAATCGATGCGATTTTGATTCTGCTAGCCAATGTTGCCGACGGTTTGGTGGTCTACCCCAAGATGATCGAAAGACATTTGCAGGAAGAATTACCGTTTATGGCAACGGAAAATATCCTGATGGCTGCCGTTGCAGGCGGTGGCAACCGGCAGCAGTTGCACGAGAAAATTCGAATCTATAGTCAGCAGGCTGCCGATCGAGTGAAATTGGATGGCCAAAACAACAATTTACTCGAACTGCTTCACCGCGATCCGGATTTTTCAGGCCTGCCGTTTGACGAGCTGTTAAACCCGCAGGCCTTCATTGGTCGCGCCGTCCAACAGGTTGACGAATTCCTGCAGCAGTATGTCGCTCCCCTTCGCACAAAGTACCCACTGGAAGAAAGCCCTGCCGAAGAATTGAGGGTTTGACACGCCGTTTCGCAAAATCCAAGCTAGCGTTGACCGTGCGGCATTGAATCCATGGTCCCGAATCTGTTACAAGCCTCCGGCGGAATACGTTCTGGAGGTGCGATTGATGCTGAAACGAATAACGGGGCTGTACGCGATTGGTTGCCTGTTCATGCTTCTTTCCGGTGGAAATTGTTGCGGTCAGGAGTTCAGTGACCTCTCGTTTGTCGAATTGGAAAAGCAGCTCAATGCAATCCTGAAAACGCGACGTGACGAAGAAAAAGCCTACGTCGCCCGAATTGTTCTGCTGGTCAAGGAAGAAGCCATTCCACGGCAATTGGTAAACGCCAGCTTCAAATACGTGATCAATAAGCGTCCCGGAACCAAGTACCCATTCGTGTACTTCGTCCGCGTACTGCAGTTTCTTGGGGCGCGGGATGAAATAGAAATCCCGGCCTTCGATTTCAGGATTTACAGCACTCCGGTTCGCCAATAGGCATCCGCGCGGGCCCGCTGCCAGGCCGGCGGTTACGGCCGATTGGCGTGTTGAACGACGGCAGATTCTTCAGCACGACCGGCCGAAATAACCGACATTGCAAACTGGATTCACATGGAAAATTTCAAACTTGTTCTGCCCGAACATCTGAACCAGTATCAATTCCTGTTTGGCGGCAACCTGCTGAAGTTCGTCGATGAAATTGCCTGGATCGCCGCGTCGCTCGACTATCCCAATTTTAATTTCGTAACCATCGCCATGGATCGGGTCGAGTTTCGCAAGAGTGTCCGGGAAGGCTCGATTCTGAGATTTCAATGCGACAAAACAAAAACGGGAACCACCTCTGTCTGTTATCACGTGGATGTCTTTGTCGCCAACTCCACTTCTGGCGATACGGACAGCGTATTTTCGACCAACGTCACGATGGTTCGAGTTGACGAGAACGGGAACAAACAGGCTTTGGCCCCATCGGCCCATTAGCCAGGCAGTTTCCATTCAGACTCGAAACGGCCTGTCGTTCACAGCACATTCAATGAACTCCAGAATATCATTGGCGCCATGTTCCCAAATCAGGCCGGTTAATTCCTGTAACGCCTGTTCGTCGATTTGATTATGGTTGGACTTGATGATTTGCCGCAAATCGCCGGCGTCATAGCTTTTTCTGCCGAGTTCCCGGTAGGGGGACAACACGGCAGCGTACTTGGACGCAATCGCAGCTTCGATGGTCGGAATGCGATCACCCGTTTTTTCATCGACGAGGACATGTCTTTCGAGGATCATTTTCTGGATTGGTCCCCAAGGCAGCATCAGATCGATGACCGTTTTGGGTCGTCCTTCCTCATCCACATCGCCGGCATCCTTGAACTTCACAATTTGAGACAATTCCGTCATCTCCAGCTCGGGCCATTGATCCGAAATGGCTCGGATCGCCCGATCTTTCTGGCTGTAAGGAACCATGACGTCAACGTCTTGAGTCGCCCTGGGAGTTGAAAGATACCCGACATAGCCATGCAGCCCCATCAAAACCCAATCCTTGACTCCTGCTTGACGCAAACAATCCATTACCTGTTTTGGCGTTATGTCCATAGCATGTTTCCGGTTCGTTTCACGAAAGTAACTTGTCAGTCGCGTACTGACATCAATCGCATCGGCATGACCAGCCGTTATTTTGCGATCGAGCTCATCGTGTCCGGCGAACCCGCTGCCGATTTCCGTATCGGTTTGACTCGATCCGTCCAACGGGTTGGAAAAACTGTCTGTCGACATCTGTTTTGCGATCGTAGTGGACTTTTGAAGCCAGGCGAATCCAGTCGCGCCGAATCGACTGGATGGCCGCCACGTCAGTGACAATGCATTCTATCCTATTTTCGACTCGCCGTCGTGGGCTTGATCGGGATGGCCACTTGTCGATCGGTTCCGACGATATGAATTCGATGTAATTGCCACTTGAATTCCATTTTCCCCCCGAATTTGTTCAACCGGCTTTTTCCTGCCGATTGAATCGGACCAGACAAGTGTTTGGCGAATGGGAAAGCGTATACAATAATGTCTCATCGAATTGAAAATTGACGCAGCATGGAATGCGGCCCTGTGATTGAATATCGCAGTTTTCTGAATACCGACCCGCCCGCCTTGATTGACATCTGGCAAAATCAGCCGCCGATGCGATGTTTGGCGTCGGTGCTTTCCCATGCCGACCTCGATCAAATGGTCCTGGCGAAGCCGTATTTCGATGCCGCTGGATTGATTCTTGCCGTGGATGATGGCAAGCCGGTTGGTTTTGTTCACGCGGGATTCGGTCCGGCACCAGGTTGGGGAGGGGTCGATGAGTCGGTCGGAATCATTTCACAGCTGCGAGTCATCAATTCAGATCAGGCGGCCGAGGTGTCCCGCGAATTGCTGATTCGAGCCGCCAGTTATCTGGCTGGCTCCGGCGCCACCATCTGTTATGCGGGCAGCAAATTTCCCTGCTCACCATTTTATCTTGGGCTCTATGGCGGCAGTCGAATTCCAGGCATTCCGATCGAAGACGAATTCATGTCGACGGCGTTGCAGCGATTCGGTTTTCAAACTGGTGACCGGATACTTGTTTTGCAACGCAGCCTGCAGGAATTTCGACAGCCAATCAGTCGCTCCCAAATGGCAGTTCGCCGAATGTATCAAGTGATTCCAACGGTCGATCCGCTGCTCCCCAATTGGTGGGATTGTTGTTCATTCGGATGGTCGGAAATCTTCGGCTTTCGGGTCTCTCAGCGCAGCGATCAACAAATTGTTGGCAAAGTCATGTATTGGGAAATTCAACCCCTTTCAAAACATTGGGGACAATTGACCATGGGACTGGTCGAAATGGAAATCGATGAATTTGTTCGGGGGCAAGGCTTGGCGACGTTTTTGATCGGAGAATCACTGCGGTATTTGGCGGCCCAGAAGGTCGACCGTGTCGAAGTTCAGCTGCGTGAATCAAACGAACCGGCAATCAACGTGGCTCGTAGAATGGGTTTTGAGCTGATTTCGGAGGGGCGTGAAATGACGATGTCGTTGTCGGATTAGCGTGAAGTCAAGGAATAGCCATCAGAAATGGCTTAATCCAGACAGCGATTGCCGCTGCAGAAGTTTTACTGACTGGCGTTTTATATTTGGAGCAGTTTGTTAAATTGTTCAATCAGTAGATTCAATGGGAATAACGGAATTTTTGGATTGATGAATAAATCGAATAACGAGCAAGTCATGATCCTGGCCAAGGATTTATGTAAATTCTACGGTCCGTTTGCCGCGATCAACGAAGTCAGTTTTTCCGTGCCTCGCTGCCAGGTTTGCGCGTTTTTGGGGCCCAACGGAGCCGGCAAATCAACGACGATGAAGCTGTTGACCGGCTTTCTGGCGCCCACCCGCGGCCAAGTTGAAATTGCCGGATTTGACATGTCCAAAGACCGGATCGCCGGCAGCGAGCATATCGGATACCTGCCGGAAAATGGACCGTTATACGATGAGATGACTCCTCGCAGCGCGTTGAACTACCTGGCCCATGCGCGTGGTTTGACAGCGGCCACACGCCGAACACGATTGGACTTCGTCGCCGAAAAATGCAATCTGGAGGAAGTCTGGAATAAATCGATCAGCAAATTGTCGCGAGGATTCCGCCAGCGGGTTGGCATGGCTCAAGCGCTGCTGCACGATCCGGATGTACTGATCCTGGACGAACCGACCAGTGGACTTGATCCAAACCAGTTGGTTGGAATCCGGGAATTGATCGTAGAATTGGGGCGTAGCAAAACCGTTTTGCTGTCAACTCACGTTTTGCAGGAGGTTGAAATACTGTGTACACGCGTGATCCTGATCGACGAAGGCCGCATCGTATTTGACGACGGAATCAGCGAGATGGGTGATCGCGGAAAAATGGAAAATCGGTTTCACCAGTTGACCCATTTCGCAAATTGAATTGAATTGATTAACTCTACATACAACCTGGAAATACAGGGATAAAAAACAATGCGTTGGCATGTGATATCCGCCGTTTTCTGGCGCAACGTCAAACAGTATTTTTCCGGTGTGCTCGGCTATCTGTTCATCGTCGTGTTTGTGATGGTTTGTGCGATCATGACATTCAGCGAACAATTTTTTGCCGACAATCTTTCGAATCTCGATCAGCTCAGCCGCTGGTTTCCGGCCCTGTTACTGGTCTTCATTCCCGCGATCACGATGAATGTCTGGGCGGACGAGAAACGGCAGGGAACGGACGCGATTCTGTTCACTTTGCCCGCCTCCGATCTGGAAATTGTGTTAGGCAAGTATTTTGCCGTGGCTGCGGTCTACACCATTGCTTTGTTGTTTTCGACAACCCAGTTGATCGCGCTCAGCGTGATTGGCCAACCCGATTGGGGCATCATTTTTTCCACCTATCTGGGCTTCTGGCTGGCCGGTCTGGCGTTGCTGTCGATCGGGATGTTCGCATCGTCGTTGACCGGAACGGTGCCAGTGGCCTTTGTTTACGGCGCTCTGTTTTGCGCAATTCCGGTTTTCATCGGCAAATTTTTCGTGAACCTGCCCAATACGATCGACCAGTACTTGCCGGAATCGATCAACACCTATGTGCCGAACTTCATTGGCATGGAACAATTTGGCATCGATTGGAATTTGCAGGATTTTACGTTGGGACTGATCCCGCTGGGTAACGTCGTCTATTTTGTTTCGATAATCGCCTTTATGCTGTATTTGAATTTGGTGGTGATCAGCCGCAGGCATTGGAATCGGGGGCAACAGGTTTCGCTGGGCGGCCAATTTGCCGTTCGAATCGTCAGTCTGGCGATCGCGTTGATTGCCTTCAACTTCATCGTCAATCAGACATCTTCGTACCTGTTTACGCGACTCGATCTGACTGCCGAGAAACTGTATACGTTGGACTCCACGACCATCCAGACTCTGGCGAAGGCCAAAGAGGAAAAGCGTCCGATCACTGTCCAGGCGTTTGTCAGCCGTGAAGTGCCGAGAGGATTTGTGAACACCAAACAGCAGTTCACTGGACTGCTGCGGCAATTTCAGTTTTATGGTGGTAACAATCTGGACGTGCGGTTTGTTGATGTTTTGCCGAACAGCAACGAAGAAATTGAAGCCAAACAGCTGGGAATCGAACCTCGATCGGATCGCAGTGAGGTCGGTGGGCGAATGGTTGAACAGGACGTTTATCTTGGCGCGCTGGTTTCCAGCACCCAGGACGAGGTGCTCCCTTTCATCGAAAGTGATGCTTCGATCGAATACCAGCTGACACATTCGATTGCCACAACGACCGACGCCAACCGAAAAATAAGTTTGGGAATCGTCGATACAGATACATTTTTTGCCGGACCGGAATTCGAAGGGCGCCGCGTACCGTGGGCCTACCACCAAACCTATTCGTATTTGAAGACCCAGTTCAAGATCAGGAATATCCCCCAGGACGATCTAGGGTTGTATGTCGATATTGATGGACAGGTTGCCAGCGAAAACGGTTCGGCAGATGGCCAACCCGAACCGGAAAAGAAAAAAGACGCTCCCGATGTACTGCTCGTCCCCGATCCCAGCAGCCTGTCTGACCCGGCAACAGACAATTTGATCAAGTACATGGAAGCCGGAAATCCAGTGGTCCTGTTGGCCGATCCGATGCCGTTCTACTGGACGTCCCGCAATCCGGAAAATATCGGCGTACTGAACGCGCCTCGCCAGCCGCGAGTCTCACAGAATTCGCCCTATGCACAGATTCTGGCCAGTTCACCTATGCCCAAAGCGGACCAGGGACGCGCGACACGAATCCTGCAAAAACTGGGGATTGAATGGGACAACGGCCGAGTCGCGTGGAATCTGTTCGATCCACATCCGAATTTCCGTGGTGCCTGGCTCGATCCCCGTGGACAATCCGCGTGGCCACCTTATTTCGGGCCCTACGAACATGCGTTAGTGTTTGTCAAGAACCACGGTGGGCATCTGGCGTTCAATGCCGATAGCGAAATTTCGAATGGGATGAAAGAGTTGCTGTTCTTTTATCCGGGCAGCATTCGAAAAGCAGCGGACAGCCAAATGAATTTCAGGCCATTGGTCTCGCTGGAAGAAATCTCCGGAACAACTGCTTGGGAAGCGTTGACCATGACACCCAGCCAAATTACCAACCTGATGAACCCCCGGACCGGCCGCATTACACAAGAGGAACAAAAGCGTTCCAGCCAGATCACAGGCGAGGATCTGATCGTCCTGCAACCAGCGCCGGCGTCCTTCATCGACGACCAGAAACACGTGATTGCCGCTGAAATTACGGGCGATCAAATCAAGGCTGTATTCATTGCCGATCTTGATTTCGTCTCGGATTTGTACGCCGAACAGATCGGCGAAAGTGGTCTCGGGCAAAAACTCGACAACGTTTCGCTGTTGCAGAATGCCATCGAAGTGCTGGCTGGCGAACAGGCATTTGTGTCGCTGCGAAACCGACGTCCCGAGCCGCGCACGTTATCGTTTGTCGAAAACGCGACAAAGAAAAGTCGCACGCAACGAGCTCGTGCCCAGGAAGTGGTCGAGCAGGACATTCGCGGCAAGCTGAAGGAAGAACAGGAAAAACTAGACCAGGAAACCGAGAAGATCGAAGGAGATACTTCCCTGAGCTTCTTCGAGAAGCTGCAAAAGACCAGCCAGGAGGCATCCGATGCGCAGCGACGGTTCGATATCAAAAAGAAAAAACTGGACCAGGAATTAAAAATTCAAGTCGATCAACTTCGGTCCGACGAGCAGAATCAAATTCGACGAACCGAGGGTTTCGTAAAAATGCTGGCCATCGGTTTCGCGCCGCTGCCTGCCATTTTGCTGGGATGCGCGGTTTTTGTCATCCGAAACCGCAACGAACGCAACCAGGTCAAGTCAAATCGCCGGGCCAGCTGAAATTATCAAAGTCAATCCTAAACTGTAATGAATTTCGATGTCCGATATAAGTAAAACATTGTCATTTATCTGTGTCGGCGGCCTGTTGACGGGCTTGGCCGTACTCACTTGGTTCCTGACCCAGCCGGCCAAAACGACTGGCTTCGAAAAGATCGGTCAGGAATTTTTTGAGGACTTTACGGGCAGCGATCAGGCCAGTTCTCTGGAAGTCGTCGCCATCGATCCCAAATCGACGAATCGAAAAGAATTTCGCGTCGAGGAAAAGAAAGGCGTTTGGACGATCCCGTCCCATTTTGGATACCAGGCCGAAGCTTCCGATCGGCTGGCGACAACCGCCAGTTCACTGATTGGACTGACACGCGAATCTTTGGTGGGACGTCTGAAAAAGGACCACGAACGATTTGGCGTTGTCGATCCGCTCGACGAGGATGCTGCGGACCCGGATGCTGCCGGGAAACGAATCACAATCCGCGACGAGGATGGAGATGCTTTGGTGGACCTGATCATCGGACGCAAAGCAGACGATCCGGATGCAACGAATACCGAATTGGCGTTCGGACAGATGGAGACAAAACCCAGTTATTACGTTCGCCGCCCAGACGAAGATCAAACTTACAAGGTCGCCCTCGATCTGGAGTTGTCCACAAAATTCTCCGATTGGATTCGACCTGACCTGTTGAATCTGGACGATGCCGCCCTCCGCAGAATTTCCATTGACAATTACGAACTGATTGAACAGGACGATCCGCTCGGGCGTGTGACTCGTTTGTACAAAAAGCAGGGAGATCAGTTGACGTTTACCCGCGACACGGGTTTTGGTCCCTGGAACATGGCCGAACTGGCAGAGGAAAAAAAACTGGATTCCGCCAAGCTCGATACCGCTGTCGCGACGTTGGATGATTTGCGCATTGTTGGGGTCCGCAAAAAGACCAGTTACAACGACCAGCAAGTGCTGAACGCCGACTTGACTCTGAATCAAATTGAAGATCTTCAGCAGAATCCGCAACAGTTTCGCCAAGTCTTGCTGCAATTGCAGCAGGAGCTCAGCGATTACGGATTCAATCTGACACCGGTTGCGCCGAATTCACCGGAACTTGCGCTGATTGCGAATTTCGGTGAATTGATTGCGGGAACCGATGAAGGGGTCGTTTACACGCTGCAATTCGGAAATGCCGTCAGCGGTGATGAAAACGAGATTGAAATCGGTTCGCCGGAAACCGAGGCTTCGGAAACAGAATCGATCGATCCCACTGTTGCTGATGCAAGCACAACCGATGAACAGCAAATCGCTGCTGACTCGGCGGCAAACGCTGATGATCCAGCCTCCGAGTTGGCAACACAAATTGAGGCCGTTGCCGATTCGGAGAAGGAAGCCGAAAACCGTTACCTGATGATCCGAGTTGCGTTGGACGAAAGTCTGTTGGGTGAGAAACCGGTCGCGCCGGTTGAACCAGTCGAACCTCAAAAACCGGAAGGGTACGTTCCGGCCTCGGAGGACGAGCAAACTCCCGGACAGGATGCAGCGAATCAGGATGACGATCTGGCACCGTCGCCCGACCAGGCAGACGAAGCCCCGTCCGCTCCGGACGCAGTTGGCGAGGGCGATGCAGCTGCTAATGAACCGCCGCAGAAAGTTGCGGACGATCGTCCGCTTGAATTTCAGGAATACGATCTCGCCAAACTGGAATTCGACACCAAGAAAACCGAATATGAATTGAAACTTTCACAATACGAAGACGCTTCGAAGGCATTTGAAGCGAAAGTTGAAACTGCTACGCAACGGGTAAAAGAATTGAACGAGCGTTTTGGTCCGTGGTTTTATGTGATCGCTGCCGACAATCTCAACTCGTTGCAATTGAAACGGGACGATCTGATTTCCGACCGGGAACCAGTCGTGCCGCCCAATGGCGCAATTCAGGGTCTGCCCAATCGGCCGAACATCAATGTCGACGATGTGATTCCGGCTGTTCCCGTTGATGTCGACGCGACAACATCAGAAGAATCCGGGACTGAACCTTCAAATCCAAGTGATCCGCCGGCAGACGATGGAACCCGGCGTTAACCCGGCGTAACGGATCAAGTTTTATCAGGTTCCGTCAGTTCGCCGAACAGATCTGTCCCGACCAAGGCTTTGATTCGATCGATATCATCGTATTTGGTAAACAGATATTGTAATTTGGAGAGCGCTGCCTCGACAGTCATATCGCAGCCTGAAATGACTCCGGCCTCGTGAAAAGCGGTTCCGGCGGCATAGTTCATTTGATTGACCATTCCATGTCGGCACTGCGTACAGCTGACAATCACGGTACCCCGATCGGTTGCGTCCTTGAATACCTGCATTAATTGCTGATCATTGGAAGGCCCGTTACCCACCCCATAGGATTCCAGAATCAGCGCGACCAGCGGCTGTCGCAGGACATTATCAAGCACCTGCCAAGCGACGCCGGGAAACAGTCGAAACGTGGCAATCGCCTGGGCTTTGATCGGAAAGACGGTCAACACGTTGCCGGACGGCGCGTCGCGAATGAGATGGGTAAACACCTTGATATGGGTGCCGACTGTCCCCAGCGGTGGATAATTGGGTGAATCAAATGCGCCAAAACTGGACGCACTGACTTTAGTTGTGCGGCAGCCCCGCAGCAGACGGCTGCCAAAAAAAATACAGACCTCGGGAATTTGGTAGTCAACGGCCAGCATCATGGCCGTAATTAGATTTTCGCGGGCATCATTGCGGACTTCGATCAACGGAATTTGCGAACCGGTCAAAATTACGGACTTGTTCAAACCGCACATCATGAACGGCAATGCCGATGCGGTATGGGCCAGCGTGTCGGTGCCGTGGATGACGACGAACCCGTCAAAGTCTTCGTAATTCCGTTTGATCTCGTTGGCAATCTGCAGCCAGGACTGGGGTGTCATGTTGGACGAGTCGATCACCGGATCAAACTCGATCAACTCATATACCGGCATTCCTGCGCGGGTCAGTTCGCCCAAACCCACAAGTTGCCGGGCGAGAAATCCCGGCTCCGGATGGTAGCCGCGGTCTCCGCGTTGCATTCCGACCGTGCCCCCGGTATTGATAATACAAACCCGTTTCATGAGTGCATGTTCCCGGTCAACATCCATTCCGCTTTTTCGTATTGACGGTAGGTGACAATTGGGCGAAGCTTGGATGCTGGCAACTCCAATTCGCTGCCGAAAGCCGCAATCCAATTTGCAGGATCATCAGAATATGGCCAACCAATCCAAACAGCAAGCACAGCCCAAACCGATTACGGTTGACGATTCAAAAGCATTGAGTTGTTACGCCAATTTCTGTCGAGTGACCGGTTCGCCAGAGGAACTGATCGTCGATTTTGGCATGAATGCGCAACCGATGGGATCGAACGACCAGCCGGTTGAAATTCAGCAACGCATCGTTCTAAATTTTTACACGGCCAAACGGCTGTTGCACGCACTGCACGTTTCCGTCCAACGACACGAAGACGTTTTCGGGGTGATCGAAACCGACATCCAAAAACGGGTCAGGCCGCGGGAAAACGCTAACCAAAGGTGACAAACGACGCCCCTCAAAGGTGACCGGTATTAAATTTAAGTCGATCAGAAAGAGGGCGTTGACTTGGTTCCCGATTCATCATCTGTTGGCCGCCCGCTGTTTCGTTTTGGTGCCTGTTACTTTTCCTGCTGTTGTTCGAGCAGCAGTTCGGGGGCTATTTCGTCGATGCGACCGAGTCCGGTCGCGAACTGCAGATCGTTCATCGTCTGCTCCGTGTGTTTCATGCTGTCGGCGACCCGGTCCACCTCGTCCGTGATAAAGTCTGGCTCCTGACGATTAACCGCCAGCTCGGCCAACGATTTGATCTTGTTTTCCAACCGGTCAATTTCCAGCCCGACAAATTCGTAATTTTCTTCGGCGCGTTGGTAGTTGTCGATGCGATCCTGGAGCGTTTGCAGATTATCACCGATCGCATGTCGCAGTTTTTGCGCCCGTTGGGATTGGTCGTCAGCGCCGATCTCTGTTAATCTTTTTTCCAACTTGGCCTTGTCGCTTTGCATGCCTTCCAAAGAAGTATCCTCGAGAAACGTTTCCAGCGAGTGGTAGGTAAACAACAGCCGCAAGAAAACCCACAACAGCCGATCCAGGCCGGCAATCTGAGCCGAATCGAGTGTGGAGCTGAAATCACTGTACTGGGGATGCTTGAGATCGGAGGCGAGTCCGCGTAGGTGCTGACAACGCATTCTCAATCGATTGAAGCGGGACATCAATTCGTGCGGCAAACCCTGACGTATTCTTTCCAGAATGGCTTCAT
>JBGSXT010000173.1:0-1786 GCA_041751295.1 Mariniblastus sp. | reverse complement strand
GGTCCAATCAACATGGGCAATCCGGACGAGTACACGATCAAGCAGCTGGCCGAGCTGATTGTCGAGATCGTGGGGGGTAAATCGAAGCTAGTTTACAAACCATTGCCCGAAGATGACCCGACGCGGCGCAAGCCGGACATAACGTTGGCCAAACGGCACTACCAATGGGAACCCAAGATCCCGTTGCGGCGGGGACTCGAAAAAACAATCGCCTGGTTCCGAACGATTGATCCGGAAAACTACCGACCTCCGACGCCCAATTTCTGATGTTCGGATGAAGTACGATTGCATTGTCTTGGGCGTGGGCGGCGTGGGGAGTGCGGCGTTACTGGCCGCTGCCAAACGGGGTTGGTCGACAGTCGGAATCGAGCGATTCGGTTCGGCGCATGACCAAGGCAGCTCGCATGGACGGACCCGAATCATACGAACAGCCTATTTCGAACATCCGAATTACGTTCCGCTGGTACGCCGAGCCTGGCAGCATTGGGAGTCTTTACAGTCGGAAACCAAAACCCCCCTGATTCGCAGGACGGGATTGTTGCAGGCAGGCAGTCCGAACGGCCCCATCATTGGAGGTGTCCTGGCCAGCGCCCGCGAACATGACATTCCGATCAGACAAATGACGTCGGCGGAAACTATGCAGCGGTTTCCAGCGATCAAACTTCCGAGCGATGCGGTCGGCGTATTTGAACAATCGGCCGGATTGCTGCTGGTAGAGAATTGCGTGGCCCAAATGATCAAGTTGGCGTTACAGCGCGGCGCAACGCTTCAAACCAATACGATTGTCGAAGGAATCGCGGTCAACCCCAACGGTTTGGTGAAGGTAACGACCAGTTCAGGCGATTTCGAAACCGCCCGACTGATTGTTACTGCCGGAGCCTGGTCGGCGGAATGGCTGTCGTCATTGCCGATCGAAATTTCGGTCGTGCGGAAGCAGCAACAGTGGTTTCAAATCGATCGGACAGACATCAAATTTGAAAACGGGTTCCCCGTGTTTTTGGTTGAAACAGACGATGGATGTTTTTACGGATTTCCGGAACTGGACTATTTGGGGATGAAGGTCGCTGAACATTCTGGTGGCAACCCAGTGACCGATCCCGGTAACGTTGAACGCGAAATCAATCGACAGGAATTGGCCCGAACAGAAAAATTCCTGGATAACTGTTTCCATTTCACTCGACGTCGTTTGGTTCATTACAACGTATGCATGTATTCCAACAGCCGCGATGGGCATTTCATCGTCGATCGATATCCTGGTTCGCCGAACATCGTATTCGCTGCCGGCCTGTCTGGTCACGGCTTCAAATTTGCGCCCCTGTTGGGCGAGCGGTTGGTCGGTATGCTGGAACAGGAATCCGATCCAATGTTTGAATTCCTGAAAATCGGTGGAAGGCAACTGATGGCGGCAAGTTAACGCGGTTCCAATATCATTTTGCTCGGAAAAATGGTTTGGTTCTTCGGTCCATCACCACGGTTCCCAAAAAAAACAGCGGAAAATGGCAGATAATGGCGACTAAATTTGCATAATGTGGTCAGCCCGGCTAGAATACAGGCTTCATCCAGTGACGTGCAATTTCTGCGCGATTTGTGCAGAAATTCGAGTATCGCCGGTTAGGGGCAAGCGCCGGAAGACATGATTGTCATGTGATGACCGATTTGAGAATTGATAGCTCTTTTTTTAGGAACAATCCCTCATGCCAAATCTACGGCCCATCGTCGAAGGTATCGACACGACCCTGATGCTCAACAACATGATCGCCGCTTCGGAGCTGTTCACCGTCAGCGA
>JBGSXT010000172.1:0-2104 GCA_041751295.1 Mariniblastus sp. | reverse complement strand
GGCAAATCAACGCTGATGAACACATTGGGTTGTCTGGATCGGCCGACGTCCGGAAGTTATCTATTGGACGGTAAAGAAGTCGTCACGATGAATCGCGATCAACGGGCCCGTATCCGCAATCAGAAAATTGGTTTCGTCTTTCAAAACTTCAACCTGCTGTCGCGCACTTCAGCCCAAGAGAATGTCGAACTGCCATTGATGTATAGCAAAAACATTTCACCGCGAATGCGGCGGCAACGCGCGCGGGAATTGTTGGATCTGGTCGGATTAGGCGATCGGTTGGATCACCACCCTTCCCAGCTGTCCGGTGGCCAACAGCAACGGGTGGCGATTGCGCGGGCATTAGTAAATGAACCCGCAATCCTGATGGGCGACGAGCCGACAGGAAACCTGGACACGAAAACCAGTCGTGAAGTCATCGGACTGTTCCAACGGCTGAATGAAGAACGTAAGCTGACGGTCATACTCGTCACGCACGACCAGGATGTCGCCCGCCATGCAAATCGGACCATTGTGTTACGTGATGGCAGCGTGATTTGTGACACGGCCGATTTTGAGGAGGCCCTACAATCGTTACATTCGTATCAAGATGCAGAAGCGGACGGTTGAACAGCCAAACACGGCGATAGCCCTCATTTCCGGATTAATAACTGCGATTCGCATTTCCGATCTTATGGGAACAATGCGAATATCTGGTATCCAATTTGTCATGTTCCTATTACTGGTGAGCTGGCCGTCCCTGGCCCATGCCCAGCAACGATTGCTGAACGTATTCCCCGAGCAAACCTGCATTCAGGTCCGGCAGCCGGAACAGCTACCTGCGCTGGCCGTACCGCCGACGACGGTCCCTTTCACGATCGCCGACGCAGTCGATGGTCGCTGTGAAGACCTGCTCTCGCTGGACGAAGCAATTCAAATCGCCTTGCAACATGCCGAAGTGGTGCGTGTGCTGACGGGAATTTCTGCATCCACCAGCGGGCGGACAATTTACGATGTGGCGCAATCCAACGCCGCAATCGATTTGCAGACGGCAGTTTTCGATCCGACGCTCAGCATCAATTCGACGATCAACAAGGTCGATCGGCCCGGCGTGACGTTTGATCCGCTGGATCCGACGCGTTCCCAATTCATCGGTTCCAGCACCGATTCGGTCAACACGACGATCGGATTATCAAAAAGAATGTTCAATGGCGGTACGGTGGGCTTGAATGCCAACTCCATAGGATCGTATTTCGAACCAGGCGTGTTTCCCTTGGACCCGGAGTATCGCTCGTTCGCCGAGTTGACGTTGCGGCAGCCTCTCATGCAGGGCTACGGTCGATCGGCAAATCTGACTCCGGTGTTGGTCGCCCGCATTGACACCGAACGTTCCTATTTTCAGTTCAAGGATTCGGTCCAGGAGTTGGTACGTGGTGTCGTGGCGGCCTACTGGAACCTGGTCTCGTCCAGAATCGAGGTTTGGGCTCGCCAGCAACAGATTGAGCAATTGGAGTTTGCCTATGAGCGGACGCTGGCTAGAAAAAAACAAGGACTGGACAGAGCTGCCGACGTCGCGCAAGCCCGTGCCGCGTTAGCTAATTTCAAAGCCAGCCTGATCACGGCCCGGGCCAATTTGCTGCTGACGGAAACAGCACTGCGCAACATCATGGGATTGGGACCATCGAGCGATTCGGTACTGGTTCCGACGTCGTTACCCCTGTTAGACCGCGTCGAATTTGACTGGAACGAAATTGTCGCGATGTCCATCCAGTACCGTCCGGACATTATCGAATTGAAGTTAATATTGGAAGCGGATCGCTGTCTGCTGCATCAAGTCGACAATCAGGCCAAACCGCAATTCGATGGCATCGCGAACTACCGCTGGGATGGGTTGAGTGGCGAAATGCCCAACGGGCAATTGTTGTCGAATGATCCGGGCCGATTCGCCGGATTCAATCTAGGCGTGAATTTTTCAGTTCCCCTGGGGTTGCGACAAGGCCGTGCCGCAGTTCGCCAGCGAGAATTACTGATCGCCCGCGATATTGCCAATCTCGATCAAGGAATTCATCAAACGGTGCATCAGTTGACGATCAACTATCGCAACCTCGATCAGTTTTTTGAGCAG
>JBGSXT010000171.1:0-4625 GCA_041751295.1 Mariniblastus sp. | reverse complement strand
GTTCAGAACTCGTCCAGTGCTTCGTCCACATTCCGAATTGGGGTTAGGAAAATTAGCCGTTTGGGCTAACGCCAAAACGGATAACCCAAATATCAAGAATTGACGAAGCACTAGCGAAATGGCAACCAGTCGTTCAACGGGACGACCGGCGAGGATCGGGTTTGCTGACGACGGGCGCGTGTTGTTTTGCGTGTTCGAATGGGTCGATTCCGCCAACACACAAATTGAACCGGTCACCGTCAACGAAATTGATTGAAGCCCATGTTGAAACCTGAACCGGATCGGAAACTGCCAAAAATGACTGCCGAGGCGCGGAGCAAATACAAACACGCCGTGGCTGAAGAAATGGCTGCCAGGGACGAGAACATTGCGGCAGCGCGCGGAATTGCAAAACGCCTGAAGGCGGAGCGAAAAGTGATCGCTGAGTTGGTTGTGCGATTGCGCCAAGCAAGAGAGAAGGCCGGTGTCTCGCTTAATGAAATGGAATCGCGCACCGGAATCCGGAAATCGTCGTTGTCTCGACTGGAGAACAGCGCAGCCCCTAATCCGACTCTGCTGACATTGCATCGTTACGCTGCCGCGATTGGCATGGCCATCAGTCATCAACTTGCCCGTTTGCAGGATTTTGACGAGTAAGAGTAACACTGAATTTGCCCAAGATGGAATCATCGTATCGTTTGGGCGGCAATCGACGCATGAAAAAGAAACCAACCAGCCAACGGGTTTATCGGCAACTGACGCCGCAGGAGCGGAAGCGGCTAGACGACGCTCGAACGGAGACGAACGGGGCGCAGGAGAAGATATTGGCGGAGGGGCGGTTGCGGAAAGAGGCTTGGGAAGCGATGCGTCCGCGAAATCCAGATCCAGAGTAATCAACGCGCGATGTTTTGATCCGGAAAAGATTCCTCACGGAGCCACTGGGTCACGGAGGACGGGGCGCCGACCCCGGGTGAGTTTGAGGAAGTCGTGTTGATTTCCAGAGAATTGAAGCGGAGTCGGTCGACCGATCGACCAATCGTGTTTGGGCCGACTTGGACTGGAAAGTTTTTTGGCGTGCGTGTTTGAGGATTTGGATTCCGACACCGTGATCCCCGTTGACCGCTTACGAAGTCGACGATGAAACCTAAACGCACTGCCAAACGAGTCAGGCGAGTATTGACTCCCGACGAACAGCACCGACTCGATGCCTCCCCGTTGTAATCTCTGTTGACTCGTTCGAGCAATGTCTCGATAATTAGTCCATGAAACTTTCAGGACGAATTCAGAACGGTGTGGTTGTATTTGACGAGGCCCTTTCGTTGCCGGATGGGACACAGGTAACGGTCGTTGTCGGTTCGGATCTCGTAATTCGGCGGGCTCAGAATCGAAAGCGCGTTGAATTTCCTTTGGTGCCCTCTTCTGCTCCAGGTAGCGTGCATTTAACCAATGAAATGATCGGTCAGATTTTGGACGATCAAGATGCAGCTCGTTGATACCAATGTTTGGCTGGCGTTGACGTTTCAGTCTCATTCGCACCACATTGCCGCCAAAGAATGGATCACTTCCAGCGTACAGCGAGAATTCTGTTTCTGTCGCGTAACGCAAATGGGCTTCCTTCGACTTGCGACGAATCGCAAGGCTTTTCCAGTGGATGCTGTTCCGCTGAATCATGCATGGCAACTCTACGAAGAGTTGCTCACAGATAATCATGTCGTCTACGCTGAAGAACCCATCGGCCTGGATACTCGCTGGCAGAGGTTCACCCAGTCCCGGCAGTACAGCACCAATCTCTGGAACGACGCCTATCTGGCGGCGTTCGCAGTCACCGCCGACATTGAACTGGTGACGTTCGACAAAGGCTTCGTACAGTTCAGCGGACTGCGAAGCTTGGTTCTCTCGTCGGCACATTAAACCGTCTCCTCAATTTCTTGCGACGGCTTGGCGCTGGCGGACCAGTCGGCGGCTCACAGCAGGGATTCCAGATAAGCGAGCCTCCATCGGCCGAATCGCCTTTGAAGTCGCCCGAACCGTTGGGGGACGGTCATCGCCAGCTCGTCGCTCGCCTGCTGTTGCTGATTCGGATCGAAGACTTCATCAGAAGGAAAATGCGGCCGAGCGCGGACGTGGTGGGCGGCGATCGGGCGCAGCACGAGTTTTCGCTCGTCGTTGGTGATGCCACGCTCTGCGCGAAGACCAGTACAGCCAGTTCTATGCCATTGAACGACAGCGCCCTTTTCGATCAATTCTTTCGCGGGCTTCTTAGCTTCCTTGAGTACTACACTCGATAATAGTAATTCAATAGTTTGCGGGGATCTTGAGATGCAGTGGATTGTCATGCAGTGGCCAATTTGAAACAGGATTCAAAGTTCTTCATGTTTCGCGTGTCCTAGGAAAACGCATTGGCTGGTCGCTAATTCTCATGCATTCGCTCAGCGATTAAAAGCAGTTTGACCTGTGTTTTGGACTCGTCTGGTCACGGCGGCAGAATAAATTGTGGTTTCTGGAGAATTTTTTCTGGTTTCCCTGACCCATCAATGTCCAGAGAATCTGGACTTCGTCATCGTTTTAATGCCGCGTCCAGATTCACCTGGGTTTGTGATAAACGGGTCGCACGGATTGATCCGGAATCGATTCCTCAAGGAGCCACTGAGACACTGAGGACGGGGCGCTGACGCTTGCCGCTCTGGAAATTCTGTAAAGTCGATTTCAGCTGTTCTTGAGAGGTTTTTTGCTTCTTGCGCGAAACGGTTTGATTCCCAACTGGTTTCGCTTTTGTTGGATTAGCTGGTGTGAGACACCCAGCTCATGGGCCAGTTTTGCATCGGTGATCTGGCCCAGGCGTTTGATCAATTCCGGATTCCAGTCGATTTTTTGGTGGGCGTCGGGTTGCTGATTCGCAATACCGTTTCGATTGCGAAATCCAGCGATTCGTGTCACAGACACTCCCAGCTCGTCAGCGATTTCGCGGTCGGGCGTTTTGCCCAAACGTTCAACAAGTTCCGGCGTCCAAAACTCTTCAATGGATTGGATGACGAAATTATCGATTCCCAGGCAGCGGCGTGCCAGAGCAACCTGATGCCGATGCGTACCCCAAAGTCGCGCCAATTCGATATCTGGTGCGGTGCCCAATTTGGCGATCTGTCGAGCGTTGAGTTTGTCCAACAGGCTTTTTTTACTGCCTGCCGAGCGGGTGGCAATCCCCAAACTTCGGCGTTTGTAAGCAACGGTGTAATTCGACACGCCAATTCGATCGGCGATTTCGCGGTCGCTGAATTTTCCCAGCCAGGCGAGCTGGCGTTTGGTCCAGCGATGCGATTTTTCGGCCGTGGACTGACCAAAGGCAGGGACGCCCAGTTTCTTGCGACGCACGAAGACTGACGATTTCGTCAAGCCTAATCTCGCCGCGATTTTTTCGTCGGAGTCGGTGCCCAGCAAAGCGATCTGCCTGGGAGTCCAAGGCAATCGCGTCGACCTGATCCCACGCTCCATGCGCGCTTTGCGGACTTGGTACCGAGTGACTCTGAACTGATCGGCCAGTTCCTGGTCGGATCGTTGACTCAACTGTTTCAGCAGCGACTTGGGCAACGGACGAGAGGTGGATTTGTCGTTTGGTTTTTTCATCTTGAGATGTTTCCAGCCGTAGCCTTTTGTCACGCCCAATCCCCTGATTTTCGTAATCAACCGGGCTCGCAAGTGGTGAATTTGCGTCTGTTCTAGCATCTGGCTGAAACCAATTTTCGGGTACCAACGAACCCGAAAGGGATGAGACAAAACCTAATCTTCCATGACTTCTGATTCGCGGTTGCGGGCGATGGCGGTTGCCTGTTCTTCGAATTTCTTTGTCAGTTCCTGAATCTGTTCCTTGAGATCGTCACGCTGGTCTTCGCTGATCAGTTTGTCTTTTTCCGATTGGTCGGCGGCTTTGTTGCCATCGCGACGGACGCTGCGAACGCTAACCTTCGCCTCTTCGGCCAGGTCCTTGATCCGCGAGACCATCTTCTTGCGCACGTCCGTCGACAGCGGAGGAATGTTGATGCGGATGACTCGTCCATCACTTTGCGGATTGAAACCTAAATCGCTGCCCACACTCGCCTTTTCGATATCCTTGATCGTGCTGGTGTCGTAGGGCCGGATCACAATCTGTGTCGGCTCGGGTGCGCCCACGGCGGCGACCTGTTTGATCGGCGTCGGCGAGCCGTACACGTCGACGCGAAGCGAATCCACCAATCCCGGATTGGCGCGCCCGGTCCGAATGCCGCTCAAATTCTTTTTCAGAATCTCAATCGCTTTTTCCATTCGCTCTTCCGTATCGAGCAGGATTTCGTCTCCGGTCATATACAATTCTCCCGTTTCATTTCTCGATTCTGTTACTTGATTGTCGTGCCGATTTTTTCACCTGCAACCGCCAATCGGATGTTCCCTGGTTTCTTGTAGTTAAAAATCATCAATGGCATTTTGTGTTCCATGCTATGCGAAATCGCGGTCGAGTCCATGACGCGCAGACCTTTTTTCAGCACGGTATTGTAATCCAGGTCCGAATAAAGCACGGCCTGCGGATTTTTTTCCGGGTCTTCGCTGATCAGTTTGTCTTTTTCCGATTGGTCGGCGGCTTTGTTGCCATCGCGACGGACGCTGCGAACGCTAAC
>JBGSXT010000170.1:0-7006 GCA_041751295.1 Mariniblastus sp. | reverse complement strand
AAAATCGGCGGTGGTGGCGATTCCGTTAATTCGCAACTCGCTTAAGGCGCGCCTCATGCCTGCGATGGCTTCTTCGCGGGAGTCGCGGTGAACGATCAACTTGCCGATCATCGAATCGTAATAAGGCGGAACCGTGTATCCGGCATGCACATGCGAATCGAATCGGACGCCGAACCCGCCGGGAGCGAAAATTTGTTCAATCACTCCAGGACAGGGTCGAAAGTTGTGCGCCGGGTCTTCGGCATTGATCCGGCATTCGATCGCTGCGCCACGGCTGCGAATTTCCGACTGCGCGAACGGCAGCTTCTCACCGGCCGCTATCTTTATCTGCTGCTGAATCAAATCGATACCGGTCACCATTTCAGTCACTGGATGTTCGACCTGGATACGGGCGTTGACTTCAATGAAATAGAAGTTGTTTTCATCATCCACAATAAATTCGACTGTACCCGCATTATGATAATTTGCACTGCTGATCAGTCGAACGGCGGCCTCGCAAAGGGCGCTGCGTACTTTTTTTGGCAAGCGGGGAGAAGGGCTTTCTTCGATCAATTTTTGATGTCGGCGCTGAGTCGAGCAGTCCCGTTCCCACAGATGCACGACATTGCCATGCGTATCTGCCAATACCTGAACTTCAACATGACGTGGCCGTTGAACAAACTTTTCCAGATAGACGCCCGCATTGCCGAACGCCGCGCCTGCTTCGGCAACTGCCTGGTTGAACGCCGCTGATACGTCTGCAGCGCTTTCCGCGAGCCGCATCCCTTTGCCCCCTCCGCCAGCCGTTGCTTTGATCAGGACCGGAAAACCGATCTCCATCGCAGTTACCAGCGCTTCTTTTTCGTCGTCAACCAAACCGTCGCTGCCGGGCACGACCGGGACCCCGGCTTTTTGGCCAGCGCACGAGCCTGATTCTTATCGCCCAATTGCATCATCGCTTCCGGAGTAGGACCGATAAAGTCGAGATTGCAATCGCGGCAGACTTCATTGAAATGCGAGTTTTCCGCCAGAAATCCGTAGCCGGGGTGGATCGCTTCGCAACCGCTGACTTCGGCAGCACTGATGATTCGGTCGATTTTCAGATAGCTCTCGCTCGAACGAGCCGATCCGACACAAAACGCTGCGTCGGCGAGATTCAGATAGGCGGCTCCCCGGTCGCCTTCGCTGAAAATGGCCACGGGCGAAATGCCCAGTTCGCGACAGGCCCGCATGATTCGCAAGGCAATTTCGCCACGATTGGCAATCAGGATTCGGTTATACATGGCTGCGATTAGGTCTGTCGCGGTTGGTTAATGCTGGCAGGCATCAACGGTAAAAATTTCGAACACTAAGTCCAAATTCAAGTGAAATTGCAACTAAGTCGGGATGACCTTGAACAACGGCTTGTTGACATCGACCGCTTCCTCGTTCTTGACCAGACAGGCGATGATTTTTCCCGATACGCCGGCAGTAATTTCATTGTACATTTTCATGGCTTCTACCAGACACACGACCGTGTCCGGCGAAACGACATCCCCAACCTTGACAAACGGACTGGAATCCGGGTTGGCTTTGGAATAAAAGGTCCCCACCGTGGGACTGATGATGAAGACGGAATTGTCCGATTTCGTTTCGGCAGCAGTTGACACATCGGCGGTCCCGATCGAAGCGGCGGAAACCGCCTGAGGCAGAGTCATCATCGGCACGTTTTCAGGACCGCGCCGCAGGCGAATACGCTGGGTATCCTGGCGCAGGTCGACTTCGCTCAGGTCATGTTCCTTCATCAGCTCGATCAGGTCGCGAATGCGATTCAGATCAAAGACCTGTTCATCCTGTTTTTCTTTTGACATTTGATTCCTGCTCCAGTCGCAAACCCGTGTGTCGATTATCCAGTCATCCTGTTCGTTTTTGGCGACTAGATATCAACGATACAGGCGTCAAACGATTTTGGCAGACTGCTTAGAACTTCGTTTCCATTTTTCGTTACAAGGATGTCGTCTTCGATTCGAACACCGCCGATGCCGGGCAGATAAATACCGGGCTCGACGGTGACGATCATGTTTGGCTGAAACACGCCGTCGCGGATCGGCGAAACAAACGGTGATTCATGAACCTGCAAACCGAAACCGTGACCCAGACCATGTCCAAACTTTTTGCCAAAGCCGGCGTTGGCAATCAACCCTCTGGCAGCGGCATCGACGGATTTGAATGTGGCGTCGGGGCGAATTTTCGCAATCGCCGCCAATTGAGCCTTGAGCACAGTATCGTAAATAGTACGTAATTTCGGCGGGATTTTAGCTGCCACCAAAACACGCGTCAAGTCGCTGGCATAACCATCGACGAATGAGCCCCAATCGACCAACACAAATCCAGATTCCCCGATGCGGGTTGTGGTTGGAGTTCCATGGGGCAGCGCGCTGCGTGCTCCCACGCCCACAATCGGCTCAAACGCGCAGCGGGACCCGCCAAATGCCCGGATTTGATGTTCCATGTTATGGGCGATCTGGCGTTCGGTCTGATCGCCCGTCAGCTGCGACCGGATCACCTGAAATGCCCGTTCACTGACGCGGATCGACTCGCGAATTTTTGCGATTTCACTCTCGTCCTTGATCGCACGCTGCTCCTCGATCCAGCCTTCGGTATCAACCAGCGGGCAGGCAACTTTTTCACTCAGCTTGTCGAACAGCCATTTACTGATGTGCGCCGACTCCACACCCATTGATTTCGGCTTGGCGGATTTGGCAATTCTCGCGATTGAATCAATCGGAGTCGAACTGGCGTCCCGAATGTGCGTCTGCAAGTCAGGCGACTCTTCCGCGATCTGGGTTGAATACCGCGTATCGCTGATCAACATCTGCCGTTCCCGATCGATATACAGGCAAGTCGAATCGCCAGTAAACCCGGTCAGATACGTGACGTTGGTCACATCAGTTACCAGAAACGAATCCAGGCCTTCCGCACCAACACGTCGCCACAGTTTCTCCCGCCGTCGTTCATAGTCGGGTTTCATGGGTTGAAGTCGCTCATGTTGCAAAATTAGCGAAAGCCGAAGTTTGAATTTCGCGGGTCAGGATCGAGTGGAAAATTAAAGTCGTAGCCACGCTTGCCAAAGCGTGGATTTTCCGCCCAACGGCGACGGCGGCTGCGGCGGCAATGCGAAATCCGACTCTTGTTTCCCGCACAATCCTTACTCTCAGGTTGAAACCGCAACTTGCCAGCGTTCAACGTTGTATTCGTAAATCTCCGTCAGAATTGCCCTGATGTCTCGAGTCAGTTGCCAATTCGGATGGTGAGATTGAAACTTGCTGACATCGCTGACGTACCAGATATGGTCTCCCATCCGGTTCTCATCGGCGTAAGTATATTGCAATTCAAGACCGGTAATTTCCTGGCAAATGTCAATTGCCTCCAGCATCGAGCAATGGCTGAACCGGCTGCCGCCGATGTTGTATACTTCGCCGTATCGAGGCGCCTGGAAGAAATGGTCGAAGGCGCGAATCAGATCGTAGCTGTGGATATTGTCGCGGACCTGTTTCCCCTTGTAGCCGAACACAGTGTAGGGCGTTCGAGTCATGGTGCACTTCATCAGATACGCCAGGAAACCATGCAGCTGGGTTCCGCTGTGATTCGGGCCCGTCAAGCAGCCGCCCCGAAAGCTGGCCGTCTTCATATCAAAATACCGGCCATATTCCTGGACCAGAATATCCGCTGCTACTTTCGAGGCACCGAACAGACTGTGCAGGCATTGGTCAATCGACATGTCTTCCGCGATGCCGTTGACGTAAGCATGACCGCTGTCGATCTCAAAGCGGGTTTCCTGTTCGTGCAATGGCAATCGGTTGGGTGTATCGCCGTAGACCTTGTTGGTCGAAGTAAAAATGAACACGGCGTCGGGGGCGTGGACTCGGGTCGCCTGCAACAGATTCAAAGTCCCGTTCGCATTCACCGTGAAATCCATCTGCGGATCGCGCGCCGCCCAATCGTGCGATGGCTGGGCGGCCGCGTGAACAATCAATGCAATGTCGTCACCATATTTTGCAAACGTTCTGTTAATCAAATCGACATCGCGAATGTCGCCGTCGATATGTTCATAGTGTCCCCCTAATTCCTCCTCCAACCGCGATAGCTGCCAGCGCGACGAAGCTTCTTCGCCGAAAAAAACTCGCCGCATGTCGTTATCTATGCCGACAACAGTCAGGCCCTGATTGGCAAAGTAGCGGGTCGCTTCAGATCCGATCAATCCGGCTGCACCGGTAACAATCGCAATAGCCATGAAGTGAATCCAGATTAGAGAGATTCGAATCGGTCCCAGCGGAAAATCGCGACTTGATCCCCACTGGCCAAACCATTGTACAGCTTACAAAATCAGGCTGTCTGCGGGAACAGGAATCGGAATTCAGTGCCAGAGTCGCCCATCTCATCGAAAAAACGCGATCCGAAGACCGCGTTTTTCGACGGATTTGTCCGATGTCAATCGTAACTGGGCTTGATGCGTTTTCAAGATCAGTTGGTTTCGAAAATTTTGAGTGGGGCAATCCCTCACTCATCGCAGCATTGGGACCGAAAACAGCCGTTGCTGTCCATACCGATTTTTCGAGTTTTTACCGCTCCGACCAGTGAACGGTTATGCTATCCCGCAGCGACCCGAAACAGGGATGTCGATTGGCCCTTCCCAAACGTGTTCAAATGGGGAGGCTGAAATTGCTGGCCAGGATTTGGTTGATCTGGGATTGCGTCAAGGAGTCATTACCATTGATAAGAGACATCAGATTGTTGGGGCTGTTGGAGTCCATCAAATCCAGGTTGTGACAGATTTCATGAGCGATGATGCGAGCAATCAAATCCCGCCCGGCGGCAAATGAAACCAGATTGTCGCCCACGTGGACTGTTGCACCGGAGCTGGAAATAAAGGAGAAGCCGTTGGCCACGTTTTCACCCGTGTCGCCGAATTGGGGTGTAATCTCTAGGAAGTACAAATCGACGACCGCAGAATTGTTGCTCCCCACGCCCGCACTATCGCCATTACTGACGATCAGATTCAAGTCGCCGGGCGGACGAGTTCCGCCATTTCCCACATTGGCAAACGAATTATTCCAGGTGCGATCCGATTCCCAAAGAATATCGATATCGGCCTGGGCGAATATTTCATCGATTCGCAATTTAATATCGGTTTCCTGCGCCGCGTTGCCAAATGACTCGGCTGTATTCGATCCGTTGTTGTTGGAGGCAATAATTGGACGGACCGTAACCCGTTCGCTGGCCGACAGGACCGTCGACGCGGAGAAAGTGCCATCGGCAAATATGAAACTCTGCAGGTTGACAATCGTGTCTTCGCCTGCATTGCCAACCTGATCGGTGATCAACAACGTTTCTCCTCCGATCACGCGATACGTCTCGTGGGCGCCGGAATAGGTCACGGTATTGGCTCCCGTTCCGCCGTCGAGTTGATCATTGCCGTTGCCGGCAAAGAATTGATCGTTTCCGATGTTACCATGCAGCACGTCATCTCCAGACGCACCGATCAACACGTCGTTCCCCTCGGCTCCAAAAATCTTGTCGTGACGCTTGCCGCCGTCGATGGTATCGTTCCCCGCGCGGCCCCGGAGTTGGTCGTTCAAGTCGCCACCAAGCAGCTGGTCGTTTCCGTTGCCACCTTGAAACCAATTGTGGCCGTTGCCGCCGGTCAAAATATCGTGGCCGTCGTTCCCCGCCGCCGAGGAATCGATGGACGTCAAATTGGTAAACAGATCGTCTCCATTGCGGCCCACAAAACGAATGCGTTCGACATCCGCGACGGCAAACGTTTCCAGTTGGTCGTTTAGTTGAACTAGAATCGTGCTGTCATTAACGTTCGCCACCACCGCGACATCGTTTTCCAAAGAACCATCGATCAACACGGTGGCAACGCCATTAATATTTTCCAGCGTAATCCCCGCCAGTAACCTGCGTGGCTCCAACATTTGAAAAGTCATTCGGCTGTTTTGCCCGTTTCCGCCACGCCGTTTTCCCGCTTTGCCATGGTTGTTCATCGATATTGTCCTGGTAATTGCCCAATTCGTAAAATTCCGATTGTCACTGCCACGTCTCTAGCAGGTTTTGCGATGAGGAGCAGGCAGCAGATCATTGTCCAGTGCGAGCAGGCCCACGGCAAGCGTGGGACATGGCACCCAAAACATGAGTCAGCATTCAAATCCAGCGTTGGGTGCCATACTCCACGCGCGGCATGGGCAGTCCTTCGGGCACTCCGTCAATCGTGGCGCTGCCACACCCGCCTGTCAAAACGAATGCGATTGCCTTGGTTGCTCACTGGGTTGAAATGTACTGGGAAACTTCGGTACTTCTAGAAACAAGATCTTGCAATTTGGCAGAGCTTTCACAAGTTTTTGTTTTTCTGCAGCAGGAATATTATCACCCAATATCTCCAAAGACTTCAGATTCATCAGATTTCGAAGATGTGAGAAATCGTCTTCTGAGGTGTAATTTAACACCAAGGATTCCAGTCGCCTCAAGTTTGCTAACCAAGTTGAATCATCAATTAGCCTTACCGGTGACCCACCCAGATGCAGTGTCTTTAGAGAATTTATCTTCCCACAAGGCGACCGATCACTTACTTGGGTCGCGGATAAGTACAAGTCCGAGAGCTTTAACGTTGACAAAGGTTCAATCGATTCGACAGGACTATTGAAGATGAATAGCTCTTCTAAATTCTTTAACCCTTCCAACGGCTGAAGATTTCCAATTTTCGTATTTTCTATACGCAACTTGCGAAGGCGATTCAAAGAAACAAGTCGTTCCAGGTCTTTGAATTTTGATCCCTTTAGTTCAGCATTCACTACGGAGTGAAACAAATCTGGACCGAAGAAAGCTCGCAATATTGATGGCAGGGTGCTATTGTTGTTGGCACTACCTGTTTCAAAGTCGTAGGTAACGGATCCTCCATTTTGCCGTATCCATCCAACCAATTCCATTTGCAACCTTACACTACGCAACCAGATCGCAAGTATCGCGACAAGAAGAAAAAGAGCCA
>JBGSXT010000169.1:0-2190 GCA_041751295.1 Mariniblastus sp. | reverse complement strand
CGAATGAAAACCATCGGAAGCGTTCGCGTATCCAATCAGGTCGACCAGCGAACCAGGTTTGACCTTGGGTTTGCCCGCCGAAGCAATCGCTTTCGCCCGAATGTCGGTGGCAGCGTCAGGAAATACCTGAAGAGGGAGTTTCTGAAAAACGAGGGCAAAAAGAACCAGTACCGCCAGTAACAATTTTGATTTCATGTTGTTGAACTCGGAGGAAATACATTGATGGTTGGCGCGGAGTCTCAAACAAACATTGGCGTATCCTCCACCATTTAATTCAAATCCGGATATCAGATACCCAGTCAAATCCATTTCCGAAATTTGAATCCGACGACAACAATTCCGGTATTGTGTAACATATTGAATTGCAGATGTCTTGACCCCGTTTGCGCCGACTTCATAATGACGCACGATCTTTGCTTGAAATCATGCGGAGTTTTCGCATTTTCGAACTGTTTGGAAATGGAGCTGGCCTGAAAACTGTATCGCGGCATACAATGGACGCGGTCGGCGGAAATCGTATAGAGTATTTGTCGTAAGACATTGTGGATAGCATTAAATCGGCGGTGTAGCTCAGTTGGTTAGAGCAGCGGAATCATAATCCGCGTGTCGGGGGTTCGAATCCCTCCACCGCTATTTTTGCCTGGACCCAAGCATCTCAAATACGGGCCTGCTTGCCAAATGATGCGGTAGATATCCCGTGAAATCAAGATTTCTTCGCCAAATCGTCATTCACGTCAGGTTCAGAAAGAGTTAACCCATGCCAATTGATGTCAAGTTGCTTGGGATCGCGATTTGCGGATTCGCATGTTGCCTTTGCCTACTGGTCCCGGGCGCTGCGATTGTTGCACAGGACAAGACGGAAAAAAAATCGCCTGCGCCACCGGAACCAGTGCAGACAACTGGCGTTGTTGACGAAGCCAGATTGCCAAATGGCCGTCTGATCACGCCAGCTGGTGATGTGATTTCATTTCCAGGCCGACCTGTGGACCTGGTCGTTAGTGATGACGGCAAATGGTTGTTCGTAAAAGACCGTGATTTGTTGCGCGTGATCGATATTGAACAATGGAAAGAAATTCAAAAAATCAAATCCCCGCAGGGCAGTTCGCTGATTGGACTTGCCGCTGCGGACAACGGTTCGGTCTATTTTACCGACGCTGGTGGTGGGCTGAATGTCTACTCGGTCAGCCCGGAAGCCAAAAAAACGAAACCGTTCCAACTGGAGAAAACCATCCCGTTGCCTGCGGGGTCTTTTCCCTGCGGCATTGAGCTATCACCCGACAACTCATTGGCCTGGGTCTGTCTTTCCAAACTCAATACTTTGGCGGTCGTTGATCTGAAATCTGGAACTGTCACCAAAACGATTGATGTGGGCGTCGCGCCGTTCGACGTTCAATGGATCGGCGGGAAATTGCTCGTCTCCAACATCGGAGGGCGTCGGCCAGCGGACGGTGACCTCACCGCACCTTCGGCTGGAACGGAAACGGTCGTCGATGAACGGGGAATTGCCAGCACCGGGACAGTTAGCATCGTCGATTTGGAGAAAGGAGCGGTGGTGAACTCCGTTGCCGTCGGACTTCATCCGACTGTGATCGCCCAGGGTCGTGACGATCAGACGGCACTGGTTTGTAATACCAACGAAGATACCGTCAGCGAAGTAAATCTCGACATTGCAGAATCAAAATCATTCGTCGTCAAACCTGATGAAAGAATTCCTTTTGGCTCGATGCCCAGCTGCATACATTGCCTTAAACCCCATCAGAAATACGCAATCGCCCTTGCCGGAAACAACGCCATCGCGATTGCCCAGCAAGGAGCCGAAGATACCGACCTGAAAATCAAGGGCTTGATTCCAACCGCTTGGTATCCAGTCGCGATCGACCACGACGATACGTTTTTATACGTGGCTTGCACCAAGGGACTCGGTGCTCGTGCCCAACTGCGTGATGCCGCAAAAGGTCGCAACAGTCACGACGAATTGGGAGTCGTTCTGAGGATTCGGCTCGATGAAATTGACAATCCTGAGAGACTAAAAATGTGGACAAATCAAGTCCACGAAAACGCGCGGATCAAACAGATCCTTGCCAACATCGAAACGACAGGAAACAAAAGCACTCAACCCGTGCCAGTCCCCGAACGATTAGGCGATCCCAGTGTTTTCAAGCATGTCATTTATGTCATCAAGGAGAACCG
>JBGSXT010000168.1:0-3336 GCA_041751295.1 Mariniblastus sp. | reverse complement strand
CGGCTCCCACTGTAAACGGTTCCCCAAGCGTGCGATCCGGCATCCCATGATCGGATGTCGCATCAAGGCCAATTGCTGTGCATGATTGGCGACAGCAGGTTCGATAATTCCTTCAAATCGAAAACGTCCGTACAGAATGTTGATGAACTGCGGAGAATAGTCAAACAGATGAAACCGCTCAATGCTCGACAGTGGCAGCGGAAACAGTTGTTGGGATTTTTCGTCGAGCTTGAAATCCAGTGGACTTCGATTGTCGCTCATATCTTTTACGATCTGATTTCAAATTTCAAATTTCACGTTTCAGGATTCAGATTCGAAATTTCAAATTTCAAATTTCAGGTTGGCAACATACGCATCCAGGACGACGCGGGTGTCGGCCTCGGAAAATTGATTGGGATCACAGCGCAGACAAATCTTCAGAACCCGGCGATAGGTAAAAATCGAAATGGTCGCAGTGGTTCCCGGCCGCAGCGGCGGCACGCCGGACAGGTCTTCCAGCAATAGATTTCCGCACCGCAACACTCCATTTTCGACAGGAAACGCAGCGTGGAACTGGCGGGTTGGGTCCCCTGTATTGGACAGGATCGCGGTCGCAATGCAGCGTTTGGCATTCAAACAGAATTTCATAGTGCGGGGATAATAATATTGTCCACCAGCCAACAGATGCATGAATCGGATTTTGTGCCGCTCGTGTTTGATCTGCAACAGCTCATTCCCCAGCTGTCGGTGGAAAGTCTCCCGATCCTGGACCTGTCGCCACGACCGCCGTACAAACGAATGGGCCACCACGTTGCAACACGAAATATCGTTATCTTCAGGCTCACGTAAATTCAAGGGCATCATCACACAGGTGTGATTTCGTTTCCACATCGACTTTCGCTGGCGATTCAGTTGATGCAATGTTTCGAACAGTTTTGCCAACAGCATGTCGTTCACGATTTGGCCACGCGATTGGGCAGCCAGCCGAAGTTGCCTGAATTCATTTCGATCAAATGTGTGTGACTGGATGCCCGGAAAGGCTCTCTGAAAACCGACAGGCTTCCGTTTTACAGGGAACAACTCAAAATTGGTTCTCGACATCAACTGCCACGCTTCATCCCATAACCGCTGGTGGCTACCGTCGGGTAGCCGAAAGTTGTTCAGATTGTAGCTAGCGAGACTGCGGCCCTTTAGTCGCCGGGGATCAAGTTCGATCGGCGGTTGGATTTTCGAATCTCCGGTCCGAATCGCATATTCATACAGCAGATCACCCAGATATTGATACGATCCAATTCCGTCACACGCGGCGTGATGAAACTGCGTTGTGATCACCGCCCGTTGTCCGTTATGGCGAACAAATATTCGCAGCCCAATCTCGTTGCGAATATCAAGGAATTCGCCCGCCGGGAATTTGATCGGTTCATCAAGCGACCCCCAATTCAGTAAGGGCTGCGGATTGGGAGCCGCGATCCAACAGTCTTTGCCCTGTTTTCCCGGCCCAATAATTGCCGTCAGCAAAGGATGGCGTTGTAGAGATTGCGTCACGGCCTGAGTAAAAGCATCTCGATCAATCCCGCCAGACATTTCCAGCTGGACAATAAACGCCATCGGATAGCGGGGTCGATCATCGACCAACATATAATGTTCAAACGGCGTCAAATGCAACGGAAACAGCCTGACCTTTTTTTGCTGTTCAGTACTAATCGAAGTAGAAATGGTTTCAGTCCTTTGATAGTAGTCATTGCGTGGTTTGGGCGACGAACTCGATTGATCATCCTACCAGAATTGTTGCACAATGAAAGAAAGCCTGACCTCAATCCCACCACCACGATTCGGCCTGAGGAATCGTGATTGAATCCGCCAACTTCAGCACAGCGCCATCAGGGTCTTGACCAAGGTTTTGTTTTTGCAATGCGTCGGAAGCCAGAATGGATACACCGCCGCCAGCTGGCAGTACCAGAATATTCTGTTTCCAAACTGCGTTGGCAACGCACTGGGCATGTTTGATTCCTGGCAATCGGCTCACTGCATATTTTGATTCGTCAAGAATAATTTCAGGCCGCCAGTTGGCCTGTTTGTACCCATCAATCTTGCGAATCCAGGCGGCGGCTACCAACAGGTCAATCAGGTTCCGCAATTGGGCGTACACGGGACTCAACGCTGAAAGCTGTTCGTAATTTTTGGTAAATGATGCGGCATACATTCGAGCCGCACGGCTAGGTTTGTTTGGTTGTTGGACCACTCGCGCTCGTTGCCCAACATCAATGTTTTCCGTTTGCAATTGAACGCCTCGACCAATCAATCGGACGGACAACCCATCGTCGGATTGAATCAGGCATTTGTAGTTGGGGGTCAGCCACCAGCGTTGCAAATGTCGAGGTGCACCTTTCAAGGCTCCGATAAACGTGGTCATCCGGACTGGAGGCAGTTCCAACCCGACGGCCATCATCTTCATTCGATAATCGGCTTCGATCATCACGTGAGCCGCATGCGAACGGGGATCGACGCCATAGACTTTGACGTCTGCCATCCCAAGGCTGTTTCTCAGATCACCGGCCAATTGCAGTGCCGCTTCATTCCGCGACAGTTCCGCGACCTGATCCGGAAGTCGCTGTTGAAAATCCTGCAGCCCGGCGAGGCCCTCGGCGGTTGGGTCAATTGAACAGGCGACCCATGAATTCAGCGGTCTCGTGGATGCAAACGTCCTGATAGCAACAATCAGGTCATCGAGCAGCAGGGTCGGTTCGCCGGAGTGAATTCCAACAGCATGACCTGCCAGATTCTGAATCCATGGTTCAGCAGGCCCGGCAAGAACAATATCGTTCTGGTCTGGCAAGATGAATACGAATTCGATTCGGGTTAATCCGGCAATGGATTTCAGTTCGTCAGATAATTCGTGTCCCGCTTCTACCGATTCGGAAATCGCCTGCTCCAACCGACGGAGTGAAACTTTTCTGAGCCGGGATTTTGTTTGCAATTGAGGCGTCAGCTCGCGTCGCACTGATTCCAGTCGATCCCGGATCAATTGGCCATCCGGGTCGGCATATACGCTGGTCGTCAATACACCGGCGGCATCAATCGACACGCCCAACGTCGGCAACTGGACTGTGATCGCCAATGGTGGATTGTTATCCTGATTCTGTCCCCTACCAGAATTTGAAGTAAAAGGATTGGCCACAAAAAAGAAGATGGCCAAAATACGAACGGAGCATATCTGTTTACGCATGATAACGACCGGGTTCCTCGGCTCGAAATGGCCTCGCCGGAAAAAATTGTATACTGGCCCTGATCGAAAACGAAGGCATTGAAGCGGACTGTCAGAAATTTGCAATTTCGCTCCAAAGTAGTATGTAACGC
>JBGSXT010000167.1:0-6114 GCA_041751295.1 Mariniblastus sp. | reverse complement strand
TATCGACGTCAGGACGAAGCGGGAACGCCCTACTGCATCACTGTTGACGGACAGTCACTCGAAGACAACACGGTGACGATCCGAGATCGAGATACTTTCGAACAACAGCGAATTGCCATCGGAGAATGTGAAGCCGTGATTCGAGAACGCATTCGAAACGGCTGAACTTTCGCGGTAGAATAACCTCTTTACCTAGGATTTCGGTAGCGCCCGCTCGCACGATGCCAACTTATCAATCTGCCGACGAGTTCCTTCACAGCGCGAAATCGTATTGCGTCGTTGATGTTCGCGCGCCGGTTGAATTTGAACAGGGACACATCCCGGGCTCTGTCAACATTCCCTTGTTCGATAATCAGCAGCGGGCCGAAATCGGTACGCTGTATCGTAAACAGGGTCGGCTGAGTTCCGTGCTCAAGGCGTTGGAGCTTGTCGGACCAAAAATGAGATCGCTGGCGGCATCACTGGTTGAAGTTGCCTCAGACGGCACGCTGTGTATCCATTGTTGGCGCGGCGGAATGCGCAGCGGCGCGTTCGCCTGGCTGGCGGAGCAGGTCGATTTGAACCCGATTCTGCTCGCCGGCGGATACAAGGCATATCGTCGACACGTCCTCGAATCATTCGATAAATCGCGCAACTTGATCGTGCTCAGTGGATTGACCGGAGCAGGAAAAACCCGCCAATTGCCCCTGCTGGAACAACTCGGTGAGCAGATTATCGATTTGGAATCGTTGGCCAACCATCGCGGCTCGGCATTCGGTGGCATCGGCCTTGGCCAGCAGCCGACCGTTGAACAGTTCGAGAATGAATTGCACGCCTCGCTGTCACGGCTCGACCTCACTCGGCGGGTTTGGGTGGAAGACGAAAGTCAAAACATTGGCTCGGTCAGGATACCCCGTCCCTTCTTTGAGCAGATTCGATCGGCACCCGCTGTCTTTATGGATGTTGACCAGGAAGTCAGAACAAAAATGATTGCGGAGGAATACGGCGACTTGCCGGAAGCAGCGTTAATTGCCTCCATTGAGCGAATCACAAAACGGCTCGGCGGTCAAAACGTCAAACGGGCGATTGGAGCCATCCATTCCGGAAATCTGCCCGAAAGTATTGGCGTCCTCCTACAATACTACGACAAACTTTATCTGACCAATAAAGCCAAACTGCCCCGACCAACTTCAGTCGACCTGCCTGTTGACGACCCCATTTCCATCACGACTTCCAAACGATTGATCCAGACCGCCGACAGCATTTCACTCAGCGGTTGCCGAAATTAAGTTTGACCCTGGTATGTCAACCCGCAAGTTTGTGTGCCGTCGAAACGGTGTTAGAATGGAAACCGCGAACAGCGAACCGAATCACTGACAAGTCTTTTATCAGAGGCGACGATGCGAAACAGCGTATCATTTTGGTTCATGGTAATGGCGATCTTGATCGTAGCAGCGTGCGAAGCCCAGGAACCGCACGAGGTTGCCAGGCAACAACGGGAGCTTTCCCAATTTCAACGGCCAGGTTCCCCGCGGGCGGTTGCGACAACTGCCAGGGAAAAAAAAGACCAATCTCCAAACCTGCCCACCTCAATGAAAAATGCTACTTACCTCGCTAAACCCGTGCGATTGGCAGCGGACGGCGAACCGATCGATATTGGAAAGCTTTCGTCGGCCGCACATGCAGCGCCCTGGATCGCCGATGTCGACGGGGATGGAAATCGAGACCTGTTGGTCGGCGACTTATCAGGCGACTTCTGGTTTTTCAAAAATACAAACGACGACAACGACCCGCAGTACACTTCGCGGGGCAAGCTGCCAGTCGGCGGAGCGGATGCCAGTACGCCGGTTTACTCAGGTATCGCCTCCAGTCCACAGTTCGTGGACTACGACAACGATGGCATTCTCGATTTCATCAGTGGCTCCTATTATCCGGGCGACGTTTATCTGTTTCGCGGATTGGGGGATGGCAAGTATGCGGAAGTCAAAACGATCCTCGATGAAGACGGCAAACCCCTTGTCCAACAGGTTGGCAGTTGGCCAGCAGCGGTTGATTGGGATGCCGATGGTGACCTCGATATTTTGTTCGGAAGTTTTAGTGGTGGTTTGTACCTGAAGTCAAATCTAGGCACCCGGGAAGAACCCAAATACAGTCGGGAAATTGCCGGAATCAACGTCGAAGGAACTCGGAAACACGAAGCCGATTATGCCAATCCAGTCTTTGCCGATTGGGATGACGATGGAACCTGGGACCTTGTGATCGGCACCAGCAATGGAAGCGTTGGTTGGTATCGAAATATCGGGTCGGTTTCGCAACCCGAATTCGGTCCCCGAAATTTGTTGGTCAAATCCGCTGCGGAAAATTTAATGCCGGAGCAGAATCTGAAACCGTATGAAGACCCCGCCCCTGGTGTTCGCGCGCAGATCTGCGTGACTGATTACAACGGTGATGGTCTGCAGGATTTGATTGTGGGGTCCTATTCGGATATCAACTGGAACAGGCCACTATCAAAGGAAAAGCAGGCGGAATTCGAGGAATTGAAGCAGCAACAGGTTGAAATCGTGAAGTTGATAGTCGGCGACCAAGTACTTGTTGTCCGCAGAGGTTACTATCCGAGATTCCCGAGGAAGAAAGAAGCCGAACATCGGGAACTCCACGGGAAACTGGCGAAGCTCGAATTACGGAAGAAAGATTTATTTGTGGAAAGCCTTCAGGCGAGTTATGTCTGGCTGTATCTGAGAAAGAGTGGCGCAGAAGGCGGCACGCTTTTGAGAGGTGACGCCAAATAATTGGAGCGGCAACCAGCCTTGGAATCTAAACGACAGACCGGCTGAGAAGTTGCACGGCAACCGTGTCTGCCGTTTCCATCGGCTTCCGCATCATTGCGCCCTATTGTTTGTATGTCATCGAAACGGTGTTAGAATGGGCGCCGTCAATAGCAAACCCAATCCCTGACAGGTATTTTATCGGAGGCAAAGATGCGTCACAGCAAATCATTTTGGTTTATGGCAATGGCAGTCTTGTTAGTCAGTGGGTGCGAAACCGACGAACGACCTGATGTTTCCAAGCGTCAGCAGCAAGGTTCCCAACCGGCGGTTTCGGCCTCCACAAACGACAAAGACAAATCACCAACCTTGCTCGCCTCAATGGAAAATGCGAGCGACCTCGCGAGCCCCGTGCGGCTGGTAGCGGACGGTGAACCAATCGACATTGGAAAACTATCGTCGATTGCCCATGCCGGGCCGTGGATCGCCGATGTCGATGGGGATGGAGATCGGGATCTGCTGGTTGGCGACTTTCCCGGCTACTTCTGGTTCTTCGAAAACGAAAAAGACGACGACGACCCGCAGTATGTTTCGCAGGGCAAGCTGCAGGCCGGCGGGGCGGATGCCAAGACGCCGGTTTACTGATGTATCGCTTCCAGTCCACAGTTCGTGGACTACGACAACGACGGCATTCTCGATTTCATCAGTGGTTCCTACGATCCGGGCGACGTTTACCTGTTTCGGGGATTGGGGGACGGCAAGTATGCAGAAGTCGAAACGATCCTTGATGAAGACGATCAACCGCTTGTCCATCATCCGGAAGAGTTTGCCAAGTTCATGGAGATGAAAGACGATGAAGATGTTGACGACGACGAATCGATTCAGATGCGGGTCGCGTCGTTTGGCAGCTGGGCCGCGCCGGTCGATTGGGATGCCGATGGTGATCTGGATATTTTGATCGGAAGTTTCAGTGGCGGTTTGTTTCTGAGGTCCAACATCGGCACCCGGGAAGAACCCAAATACGCCCGCGAAAGCGTTGAGATCAACGCCAACGGAACTCCGCTAAAGGAAACCGGTCATGCCAATCCAGTCGTCGCCGACTGGGATGGCGACGGCACGTGGGACCTTGTGATCGGCTCCAGCGACGGCAGTGTTGGCTGGTATCGGAACGTCGGTTCTGTTTCGCAGCCCGAATTCGGTTCCCGGAATCTGCTGATCAAGCCGACCGCAGAAAACAAATTTCTCGAACAGAATCTAAAGCCGGGTGAAGATCCGGTTCCCGGCGTCCGGGCGCAAATCTGCGTGACCGATTACAACGGCGACGGCCGGTTGGATTTGATTGTGGGCGACTACAGCGATATCAATTGGACCCGGCCACTGCCGGAAAAAGAACAGGCCGAATTCGACAAATTGCAGCAGCAACAGACTGAAATTGGCAAATCGCTGAGCGAACTACAGGAAATCATGTACGGCAAAGATAGCGATCCAGAACTCAGAAAAGAAAAAGAATCCGAGTATCAGGAGATTGCCGGCAAACTGATGAAACTGGGAGAACGGAAGAAAGATTTTTTTGCCGAAAGCCGGCGCGCGAGTTTCGTTTGGCTCTATCTGCGAAACGAATCTGTTGAATCGCAGGAGGTCGCCTCGGATACCCCGGTGAATACGCGGGATTGATAGAAGCTTGCAGCTCAACTCTCAATCAGTTTTCGTCTCCCAATCAGTTATCGACTCTCCAAAGGCCATTGCCGCTCGAACCTGTTTTCGTTGCAACGGATACCACCCGACCGTCCGGCTAGTGAGGTGGAGCACTTCCGCGTCAGGGCGGAACTCTTCCACGTAGGGGCGGAGCTGTTCTACCCATGGGCGGAGCTGTTCTACCCATGGGCGGAGCTGTTCTACCCATGGGCGGAGCTGTTCTACCCACGGGCGGAGCTGTTCTACCCACGGGCGGAGCTGTTCTACCCATGGACGGAGCTGTTCTACCCATGGACGGAGCTGTTCTACCCATGGGCAGAGCTCTTCCATCCATGGGCGGAGCTCCTCCGCCCCGAGTTTAAAACGCTCCGACCGTTATAACAGCCCCAATCGGCAGTGGTCGCAACGGTTGTTTCGCATCAGCCGAAAAGGCCAGCGGCTGCCGAAAACCTGCCGGAATGGAATACTTGTCCCCCGGCTGTTTCCGAACATTCGAAACAACAGATCGAAACTGAATTTCCCAAATAGTTTCGCCAACCGTCCGACATTCGTTATTCCCAACTGTTGGAAGCACGGCTCCAAATACAAGCACGCCGCGCAAGCGAGTGATACCTCGCTTGCTTGCGCGGCGTGCGGGTAGCACATTAGAATGGTTAGCACAGATTCTTGAATCTGTGTGCCGAAGGAATTGGAGGCCAAAACGAGACGCCTCTTGCCGCTGCGCGGCTCCGATTCAACAATCGGAGCTAACCTGTTTCGACTACAGTCGGTCCAATGGACTCTGCACTCCGGTCGCGCCCACGGTGCTGACATGCGTGTAAATCATCGTCGTGCTGACGTCCGCATGACCGAGCAATTCCTGGATCGTGCGGATGTCCTTGCCGTCTTCCAATAAATGCGTGGCGAACGAATGCCGAAATGTGTGACAACTCGTTTTGGGGTGAACCCCTGCCCTGGCCACGGCCCGCTTGACCACTTTTTGCACCGAGTTCTCATGAATGTGATGTCGGCGAACCTGTTCGTTGACCTCGGCAAGCAGCTGCTGGTGCTTGCGGTTGGAGGCGTCGGAGGCCGGAGCTTCCTGGGCTTCCCGCGGTCGCGGATCGCGGCTGAGGCTTGGCGCTGGGAACAAGTACTGCCACCTTAACTCGCACCCCGCCTGAGGGTACTTGATGGCCAACGCATCAGGCAGCCACACCCAACCGGCGCCGCTGGCCAAATCGCTTTGGTGCTGCGCCGTGACGAACGCAAGCTGTTCCCGCAACCCGTTGACCAGTTTTTTCGGCAGCGGCACAGCGCGATCCTTGTCACCCTTGCCTTGGCGAACCGTGATTTGTTGCCGGTGAAAGTCCACATCTTTCACGCGCAGACGGCAACATTCCATCAGCCGCAACCCCGACCCGTACATCAGCCCCGTCATCAGGCGATACGGACCAGGCGGAATAGAATCCAGAACTTGCCGCACCTCCTCAACGCTCAACACCACCGGCAGCCGATCCTTGCGAGGCGCCCGCGCCGCATCGATCGCAAATGATTCTACTTTCAGAACCTGCTTGTAGAGAAACAGGAGCGCGCTGAAGGCAACATTCTGCGTACTTCGAGAAACGTTCCTGTCCACCGCCAAATACTCCAGATATTGGCTGACCTCGACGCTCCCCAATTCCTGGGGGTGGAC
>JBGSXT010000166.1:0-8965 GCA_041751295.1 Mariniblastus sp. | reverse complement strand
AACCGGAAAATGGAAGCCCACTATTTGGCCGGCGGCAGCAATGGCGGCGTCCAACGGGTGATGATCGCCATCATCGCCGCACAACGTGCCGGTATCGATTTGGATTACGATCGGGCAGTCGCCATCGATCTGGCCGGGCGGGATATTTTAAAGGCGGTCCGGACTAGCGTTGATCCGATCGTGATCGATTGCCCCGACACGCAGAAAACCGGCAAGAATTTCCTCAGTGCAATTTCTAAAGACGGTATCGAATTGAAAGTTCGTGCCCGCGTGACGGTGCGAACGAACCTGGCGCAATTGATCGGTGGAGCGATGGAAGATACAGTCATCGCCCGAGTCGGCGAGAGCATCATCTCGTCGATTGGTTCTTCGGCAACGCATCAGGATGTTTTAGAGAATCCGGACCGAATATCAAAAGCTGTGTTGGCCCGCGGTCTGGACGCGCACACGGCATTCGAAATCGTTTCGATCGATATCGCCGATATTGATGTCGGTGAAAACATTGGTGCCCGGCTGCAAGCCGACCAGGCCGAAGCCGATACCCGGGTCGCCCGCGCCAATGCGGAAAAACGCCGAGCGGAAGCAGTCGCCGGTGAGCAGGAAATGAAAGCCGAAGTCGCCCGCAACCGGGCACTGCTTGTACTGGCGGAAGCCGACGTTCCCAGAGCCATGGCGGAAGCCTTCCGAGCCGGCAACTTGGAATCCGGAAAGAGATAAGTCAAGCGACTGGAATCATTACAACTATAGTAGGAATTGCTAATTCGTCCGTTGTGTCACAGGGACTCGCCATGAGAACGGATAGGGAATCCGTCCAAACATAGCTTTTCGCCTGCCACACGCCATGTGAATTTCCCAAACCCGTTGTCACCAAGTTGCAATTGTCAACAGCATTCCTCTATTTGGAGACTTTTTACAAGCCAGTTTTAACTATTCACAATCGCCCAAGTGCGTGTTATCCTGATTCATGCGTTCGACAGGTGAAAATTTACCAGAGTAGAACAGTAATCCCCAACTGTTTCGAAACAGTTGAGAGCAGCGATTCCACTGAGATTGGGTATACTACCAGCGATCGCTCGACTTACAGGAAATTGTGGAGGGGAAATAGCCAGGACCGGCAAAATACAGCTGAAACAAATCTGCGGGAGCACACTTCATGTTCAAATTTCTGGCCATTTTGCTGATTTCTGTTCCAGTACTGTTAATTTTCAGCGGCTCGGCAAATTCTCAGCCGACTTATCAACTTGCTTTCGAATTCACACCGGGATTTGGACCATTGCCGCCCGTTTACCGCTGGTTCAGTGATTCTGAGGCGTCAACAACGACATCGCCAGGCGGGACGACGATAGCTTTTCTGGGCGCTGCAACCTTCCATTCGTTTAGTGATTTTCAAAACGATGTCGTCGGACAATGGGAATTGACGGACAGTTCCATGAACGTCGCCACTTTCGAGATTCAGGCTTTTGCCCAATCAGAATTTCCGACTGTCGGAATGGTGTTTCCCACAAATGGTCAACAGTTCCTCTCTGGTGAAGTCGTCACAGCCGATCTTTTTCCTGATAACTTTCCCAATACCAGTCTGAGCGTGACCAGCGACCCGGACGAAGTTCTGGTTCAATTTCTCGGCGGGCTCTCTTTTCGATTCACCCTGCTGCCAGGCGTCGACCAGTCCATGCCGCTGCTTCGCGGCAGCGGAGGTTTTGTTCGCGAAGGTTTGGTGACCTCCATCGACGGGGACAAAGTTCCGTTTGCGATCAGCGAGGATGTCGGCATCGTCGGTACTACCGTACTGGTGCCCATCACAATTATTGATGCGTTTGCAATTGGCGATATCAATCGTGATGGTTCTGTCGATCTGCTGGACATCGCACCATTTGTCGCACTGCTAACCCAGGGTGTCTACCAGATCGAAGGAGATATCAACATGGATGGTGCGGTCAATCTGCAGGACGTAGCACTATTTGTTGACTTGTTGACCGGATAGCAATGGCGGCGATGGGTTATTGGCTGTTGAAAACCGAATCGGACTGCTTTTCAATTGATGATTTGGCCAATGAAAAAAACCGAACGACCTATTGGGACGGCGTCCGAAACTATCAGGCTCGCAATTTCATCCGGGACGAAATGAAAAAGGGTGACCGGGTCCTGCTGCATCACTCCAGCGCCAACCCGCCCGGCGTGGTTGGCGTTTGTTCGATCGTCAGGGATGCCTATCCGGATTTTACGGCCTTCGATTCCAACGAACCGCACTTCGATCCAAAATCAAAACAGGACGATCCCCGCTGGTTCATGGTCGATGTCAAACTGGAACACAAATTCAAGGCCCTGATTCCTCTCGACGCGCTCAAGAAAGTCAAAGCCCTGGACGGCATGGTCTTGCTGTCTAAAGGCTCGCGACTATCCGTTCAGCCAGTCACCAAAAAACAGTTCGACACGATCATCAAAATCGCCGGAGCGGATTCTGAAGGCGTGTTGTGAATTCCAGTTGAATTCCAGTTTGGTGTAACTCAGCCACGACGGCGAGTGGTCAAACATGAAGTGAAGCCGATGTGCTCGGCTTATCTTCGCCCAACAACATTCAGCAACCCAGGGGACCGACAGATATGGCCACAGCGTCGAAAACATGGTTCATTCGGAGGCGGGTTTCGTGGCTGTTGATTATCGCAGCGGTATTTCTGGCTCTGGCCGGCGGCACCGCATGGTCACACGAACCGGCAACTGTTGACAAAGGCAAGGTCTTTGACGAAGTCTGGACCGTCATTGAAAAGGATTTTTTCGACCCGACATTCAATGGCGTCAATTGGAAGGAAGTCGGGAGTGTTTTCCGCGAGAAAGCACTTGCTGCCCAGACCGAGGAGCAATTCGCCGGAGTCGTCAACACAATGCTCGGCACTTTGAAGGTATCCCACACGGCGTACTTTTCCACAGTCGATCCGAAGCGATATCAAATCGCCGGAGTCTTTGGCGAGGTGTTGGGAAAGGACCTCGATGCACTCTGCAATTATGAGGGCATCGGCATCGACACCACTGAGATTGAAGGCAAAACGTTCGTCCGCGCCGTGTTTGATGGACACCCGGCGGCAACGGCCGGGATTCTGTTTGGCGACGAATTGATAATAGTGGATGGCAAGAAATACCGATCAATCGAGTCCTTTCGCGGCAAAGCGGGCCAGAACGTTGTGGTTCAAGTTCGGCGCAGGCCCGACGCAGATCCATTGTCAATCAATGTGCCGGTCGAATGGCTCGATGGCAGAACGATGTTCGAACAGGCACTCGATGCCAGCGTTCGGACATTTGATGACGCTGGGCGCCGGATTGGCTACGTCCACGTCTGGAGCTATGCCGGTTCGAAGTACCACGACTTGCTGAAAGACCATATCCTTTTTGGCGCGCTCAACGAATGCGATGCATTGATCGTCGATCTACGCGATGGGTGGGGAGGAGCCAGTCTCGATTACGTAAATTTGTTTCGTGAGCCGATTGCCGAAATCGAATCTAAACAGCGAAACGGAACCGTGTCCAACTTCACTGGCGTTTGGGGCAAGCCGGTCTGTCTGCTGGTCAACAACAGGTCGACTAGCGGCAAAGAACTGTTCACTTACGGTTTCAAGAAACTTGGATTGGGGCCGGTGGTAGGAGAGCGAACAGCCGGAGCGGTTTTGGCTGGATCAGTTCGACGGCTGTCTAACGACGCCATTCTCTATCTGGCCGTGTCGAACCTGTGGATCGACGGACAACGGTTTGAGGGGATTGGCATCGAACCCACAATTTCAGTTGAGCGGCCCATCCCCTACGCTGCGGGAAGTGACCCCCAGCTGGATCGGGCACTCGATGTCCTGCAAAAACAATCGGCACTGCCCAAGTAGTCTGGCGTCACGTAATGGTCATCAGAAACGTAACTGGTTCTATTCTCCTTTGCTCCGCGGATTGAATGTCGCCCGCCAACAAAAAAAGCTCTGTGCTGGTGACACAGAGCTTTTCGATGGAGCGTCGTTTCCGCGAAAAGTGTTGCCCGAGCGGAACCGTTACCACATCATTCCAACCCGATTACTTTGTAATCAAGGAGCTATACAGGATGCTCCAGCCGCCGACCTGGCCGCGGGTTCCGATCCAGCGGAAACGGTACCAAACGGTCTTGCCACCATTCGCCACGTCGAAGTTCACGACGTGAGTCATCCGAGTCGCCATGCCCATCGAATGGAAGGCGTTCATGTCGGTCGGTTCCGTATTGCCAACAAAGCCCACGATGTCACAACCCAGAACTCCCCGTGGCCGACGGCGGCGATGGGGGAATTCGCTGTCCGACAAACGAATCAGGTTTTCCAGCACGTTCGGCGTTTCAATAATCGCCGCGGGTGGATTGGTCGGCATCGGAATCGGCGAAGGCTGCGTGTCGTGGACCAGCAACCCGGCGTCCAGCTTCAATGCATCGGTCACTTCATATTCCACAACGAATCCAATTCCACCTCACCATTCGCCACGTCGGTCGATGAAACGCAGTTTCGAATGACTGCTTTTCGTGCTATCGAATCATCAGCCCGACGTTAGGTAATCATTTCAGTTTATGTCGTTTGGTGGGAGTTTTCTGGCGACAAATCGCATGGAGACAAATCGCCATGGGGACAGGGTGCGCACAGGCAAATAAACAGCCGTTACGGTCAACATCGAGCTCCTCTTGGTCAAGCAGGCGAAACAGGAGTCAGCCGAGTGCATGAGCGAGTCGAATTTTGCCGCCCCAACACTGTTGGTCACTTGGGTTCAACTGCTCGCCTGGTCGGAAGCGCCAGCCTTTTCAACTGTGGCGTTCTTACAACATGACGCCAACCCGAGTAGTAGCCCCGCCGTCGCATAAAGATTCAAGCGCAAAGTACTCATGGCGTTTGGTGCGATTGTCGACAGCGGCAGCGTTCAGCGCCATGCCGCAAATGCCGATGCGATCACGATCAACGGAAGGTTGTAGACCGAGATAATCGACCGCCGATGATTTTCAAAGTCGTTTCGACAGGGCAGTTCACCGATTTTTCCTGGGGGTTTCTCATCGATGGCTTACAGTAACCTTTATAGTAACTACTAATAGCAAAGCCCATACTTGATTTGACTGTTATCTGGTCGTAAAAATCAAGCGGTGCGAAATGAAATTGGTGACGAGAAGGGCGTGGTCCCCCAAGTGCGCCTGTCAGTGTTCGTGGGAAACTAAAAAGCCGTGCTGGGAGATTGACATGAATAAATTCAAATACAAACGACTCGATAAAGACGATGCGGTTCTCTTGTTGGTTGACCATCAAGCCGGTTTGATTTCTCTGGTTCAAGACTTTTCGCCAGACGACTTTAAGAACAACGTACTGGCACTCGCGGACATCGGTAAGTTTTTCAATCTTCCAACGATTCTCACGACAAGTTTCGACGCGGGGCCGAACGGTCCTATTGTGCCAGAGCTGCTGGAAGTCTTCCCGGACTCTCCTTTCATTCGCCGTCCGGGCCAGATCAATGCGTGGGATAACGAGGATTTTGTCAAAGCGATCACGGCAACGGGCCGCAAGCAACTGATCGTCGCGGGGGTGGTCACGGATGTTTGCGTATCGTTTCCTTCGTTGTCAGCGATCGAGGACGGTTACGATGTGTTCATGGTGACGGACGCGTCGGGGACCTTTAACACGACTGTTCAGCAAGCCGCTTGGCATCGCATGTCTGCCGCAGGCGTTCAATTGATGAATTGGTTCTCGGTGGCATGCGAACTTCATCGCGACTGGCGAAATGACATGGAGGGACTCGGCAAGTTGCTGTCCAATCACCTGCCGAATTATCGCAACTTGATGACCAGTTACATGGCGCTGCAAGAAGCGAAGAAGGAGTGATTGATGCAAAAAAAAATCAAGCGAATCGTGCGTGACATCGACCAACACTGGGTGGCCGATGGCTTCCGCGTTCGCAGTCTATTCTCCTATGCCGAGGGAAGCGAATTCGACCCGTTCCTCTTGCTCGATTTCGCGGGACCTCATGAGTTTAGCTCCGCAGAAGCCAAACGCGGAGTCGGCGAGCACCCACACCGCGGGTTCGAAACCGTGACAATCGTCTATCAGGGGGAACTCGAGCACGGGGATTCTTCGGGAAGTCATGGCATGATTGGTGCAGGCGACGTGCAGTGGATGACGGCCGCATCCGGCGTCGTCCATGAGGAGTTCCACAGCGAACGTTTTGCCAATGAGGGCGGCTGGCTGGAGATGATCCAGCTTTGGGTCAACTTGCCTGCCAGCGAGAAGATGTCTCCACCTCGGTGCCAAGGTTTGCTCAATGCAGACATTCCAAGCGTTTCTTTTCCCGATGGAAAGGCAACCGTTCGTGTAATTGCGGGAGACTTCCGTGGGACGAAGGGTTCAGCGAAGACGTTCCCTCCCATGAACGCTTGGGACATTCAGCTTGGTGGAGCGTCGAACGAGGAACTCGAGCTTCCCAGCGGACACACCGCGATGATCGTGGTCCAAACTGGGACGGCGCGGATCAACGGGACGTCGGCGAGGGCAGTCGAACTGGTTCAGCTCGAGCGGGCCGGCACACAGTTGCATCTTGAGTGGGAAACGCCTGCCCGTCTGCTCGTGCTCACCGGCGAACCACTCGGGGAGCCTGTCGTCGGGCAGGGGCCGTTTGTGATGAATACGCGAGAAGAAATTAGGCAAGCGATCCAGGATTTTCAGTGCGGAAGCATTCGGAGACTCACGCACGAGCGTTCTGAAACGTAAGCACTTGTACACTTTTCAATAATAAACTGTCGCCCATAAGATTCAGGGAATTCGTTTAAAAACGCATCGTTCTGGGCAGGCTGCGCGACAAGCGGTTTTTGATTTCCGCGCGAGCATTTGATATACAGAAAGTGAACACTGACAGAAAGGGAAGGAAGACGATGCTGAAAACTCAATCATTTCTATTGCTTGTTGTTGCGATTGCCCTTCGGATCTCAAGTCCCCCCGGTGCTTACGCTCAGTCAGAATTGACCGATGTTTCGTCTACCGAGGCGCGTGCGATTGCCAAGGAGGCGTACATTTATGGCTTTCCTATTGTCGACAATTACCGTGTCATGCACTCGTTCTTTGTTGATCGTGACGGGGAAGATTTCAAGGCAGCGTGGAACGAGATCCACAATGAAGCGCGCGTGTTCACGCCCGATGACGCGACAATCCAGACGCCCAATTCCGACACGCCGTATTCGCAAATCGGAACGGACCTCAGGGCCGAACCGCTGGTCATCACTGTGCCAGCGGTTGACAAGGATCGGTACTATTCTCTGCAGTTCATTGATTTGTTCACACACAACTACGCTTATGTAGGAAGCCGCGCAACAGGCAGCAAGGCGGGCAGCTTTCTGCTGGCCGGTCCGAAGTGGAAAGGGGACAAACCCGATGGCATCGACGCGATCATACGATCGGAGACGGAGATCGGCTGGGTGCAGTTTCGGACGCAGCTTTTCAACGCTGACGACATTTCTGGCGTGAAGAAGGTGCAGTCCGAATATCAGGTCCAGCCGCTCTCGCGGTTCCTGGGACACACCGCCCCGCCGGCGGCACCGACTGTGGAATTCGTTCGACCGCTTTCGCGTGACGCGCAGCGGACGTCGCCGGAGTTTTACCGCGTGCTTGACTTTGCACTTCAGTTCTGTCGCGTCCATCCCTCGGAGAAGGAGGTTCGGGCGAGGTTTGAGCGACTGGGAATTGGAACGGGTGCATTCGATGCATCGAAGCTGGACCCCGAAATCCGCGAAGCAATCGAAGAAGGGATGGCCGACGCTTGGTCAGAGTTTGCCGAGTTCAAGCGCACCCAGCTCGACACAGGGATCAAGACGGCGGCGGATGGTTATGGCACGCGAGAGTTTCTGAAAAACGACTACATCGGCCGGATGTCATCAGCAGTCCTCGGCATCTACGGCAACACGGCAGAGGAAGCGATGTATCCCGCATACTTCGTCGACTCCGAAGGTCAGCCAATGAAGGGCTCGAATCGCTACCTGATGCGGTTCGCACCGGGCGAGTTGCCGCCGGTCAATTCGTTTTGGTCCGTGACGATGTACGCGATGCCGGAAAGTCGGCTGGTATCCAATCCCCTGAACCGCTACCTGATCAACTCGCCCATGCTTCCCGACCTGAAACGGGACACGGACGGCGGATTGACTCTCTACCTGCAGCACCGTTCGCCGGGCCAGGACAAAGAATCAAACTGGCTCCCGGCGCCCGAGGGTGAATTCATCATCATCATGCGATTGTACTGGCCAAAAGAATCGGCGCTCACCGGCGATTGGAAACAACCGTCGCTGGTTCGAGTGAAGTAGGTCGCATCAAGACGGCAGTCGCACCGTTCAACGTTAATTAACTAACAAAAACCGGAGTCTTACAACATGTATTTTCGATTCCTGAGGCCCACCGCCCTGATTGCAACAAAGACGCTCATCGTTGTTGGCATTTCATTCTTGCTACCGACAATCGTATCGGGACAGCAGACTGTTCCGGTGACTGTGGAGAATTTCATTCGCGCTGAATGTGACACCTATTTCGAGGCCACGATCAAGGGATACGACGCGCTTGGAAAGTTCTCACACAATCGCGAGCAGACTCCGATCGACAAGCAAACCATCATTCGCATGAATCGCGACACACTGTATTCCGCCGCTGTGTTCGACTTGGATGCCGGCCCAGTCACGATTATGCTTCCTGACGCAGGTGAGCGATTTCTTTCGATGCAGGTCATCAACCAGGATCACTACACGCCCCTGGTTGCCTACGGAGGAACGCACACGCTCGCACGTGAGAAAATTGGCACTCGCTACGTTATCGTGGCCCTCCGGATCCTCGTCGATCCCTCCGACGAGAATGACCTGGCCGAAGTTCACAAGTTGCAGGATGCGATCAAGATCGATCAGCAAGATCATGGCGTCTTCGAAGTCCCCAATTGGGATGCGGTTAGTCAGAAACAGGTGCGCGAT
>JBGSXT010000165.1:0-2684 GCA_041751295.1 Mariniblastus sp. | reverse complement strand
TCGTTCGTCGATGACTTGCAGAAATTTTCCGTTGCCGAACTTGCGGCAAGGTCTGGAATTCCACTGAAGCAAATTCAATTTGCGGCCGATATGCTGGCCGACAAAACAAAAATCATTGTCTGCTGGGCGATGGGACTGACGCAACACGAAAACGCGGTGGACAACATCCGGGAAATCGTCAATCTGTTGCTGCTGAAAGGGAGCATTGGAAAGCCAGGCGCGGGTACCTGTCCGATTCGTGGGCACAGCAATGTTCAGGGGGATCGAACAGTTGGCATTTCGGAGTCGCCGCCGGCCGAGTTTCTGGACAAATTGGAGGAAAACTTTGGGTTTCAACCTCCCCGCGAACACGGCTACGCCGTCGTCGATGCGATTGAAGTCATGGCTCGTAAAGCGGGTAAAGTCTTCTTCGCGCTTGGTGGCAATTTTCTGTCCGCGTCACCCGATACGGAGACTACCGCAGCGGGATTGAGAAATTGCGCCTTGACCGTGCATGTTTCCACCAAATTGAATCGCTCCCACCTGATCCATGGCAAACGAGCGTTGATCCTGCCCTGCCTCGGCAGAACGGAACGAGACGATCAGTCGACCGGTGAGCAGTTCGTATCGGTCGAGAATTCAATGGGAATCGTTCATCGTTCCCAGGGCTCATTGAAACCGTGTTCGACTGGTTTGAAAAGTGAGGCCGCAATTGTTGCTGAACTGGCGCAGGCCACGCTGGGGTCGCGAAGCCGAATTGACTGGAAACATTGGATCAGCAACTACGACCACATCCGCGATGCGATCGAACAGACAATCCCAGGATTCGAAAACTACAATCAGCGGGTCCGACAGGAGGGCGGATTCTATTTGCCGAATTGCAATCGGGACGGAAAATTTGACACTCCGGACGGAAAAGCGCATTTCTCGATCAATCAAATTGCCGAGGTTAAGCTGGCCGACGACGAATTCCTGATGTTGACCATCCGCAGTCACGATCAATTCAATACGACCATTTACGGCCTCAACGATCGCTATCGTGGCATTCATAACGAACGACGGGTGGTGCTGGTCAATCGGGACGACATGCAGCGTCTGGGGCTGGTGGAAAAGCAGGTTGTCGATCTGCAAAGCCAATACAAAGGGCGAACGAGACGGGCCAATCAGTTCCTCGTTGTTCCTTACGATACACCCCAAAAATGCGTGGTCACCTATTTCCCTGAAGCCAATGCTTTGGTGCCGCTGGATCAGCAGGCAAGAATCAGCAAAACACCGGCTTCCAAATCGGTCGTCGTAAAGATATTGCCTCGCAACGACTCCTAAGTTCAGCAGTCCCATTTCGTCAACTGTCGTATTGGATGAAAACGATCGGCAGGCCAATATGTCGATCGACTCAGCCAATTCCTGCGTCAATTCAGACTCCAGATACACTTCCAGTTTAGTCAAAGGGATCTTTCACGTTGCGTTGTGGTCCTTGACTGGCGATGAAGCAGTTCAGACCTGTCGATTTGGTTCCGTTTCTTCAGCGAGCATTGTCCACAGGCGGGCTTTGGCGTATTGCCACGAGCGATTTGCGGTGCGGATGCTGATGCCGAGAATTTCGGCCGTCTCTTGAATCGTGTGGCCGCTAAAGAAACGAAGTTCGATCAGGCGGATGAGTTGAGGGTCTTCCTGTTCCAAAGTCTTGAGTGCTTCGTCAAGCGTTAGCAGCTCTTCGGCCGTGGTATTTGTACATGCCAAGACCTGGTCGACATCCAAATCAATTGCCATTCGATCGCCACCTCGTTTCAATCGCTGTTTTCGCCGCGCATGGTCGATCAGGATTTGGCGCATCGCTCGAGCGGCGGCCGAAAAGAAATGTGCTCGGCTGTTCCAACGGCCTTTCGTACCCGCGCCCAATAGTCGTAAATAGGCTTCATTGACGAGCGCCGTCGGAGTCAATGACTGGTCGGAATTCTCTTTGCCTAAATGAGCGGCAGCGATCCGTCGCAACTCGGAATAGACCAGGTCCAACAACCGGGACTCCGCGCCCGGAATTTCCGCATTGACTGCATCCAGGATCATTGAAATCCCGGTATTCGCGTCGCGTGGATTGGAGGGCTGTGGATCCATATGGGTTCCTGGTAATTGGTATTTTCTGGAACAGTTGCGAGATGGAGCCAACGCATCGCCAGGATTTCATTGATCAGCGAGTGTGGGAATTGAAATTTCTTCGCATGTGCCTGCGGCGACTCGAGCAATTACGGCATGAATCGCAGCGATTGAATTCTGGATACGCGGCCAGGAAGCCGATTTCAGTACGACATTTGCCTCATTTCCCATTTCGCCAATTCCGTATGACCGACATTTCCACCGCAGATGAAATATTATCGCATCGCAAATTTTATCGTCGAACGCAAATCCCACCGAGAACATTCGGTGAGTTCACATGAAGTTTATCCCGGGGCGGTCCAATTGTCATCAGTGTTTTCAGTGTCGACGAACATTGGGCCAGCCCGATTCTCCGCCTGGGCCAGGCTACAGAGGCACTGTGGATCCAACAGCTATCGGCCGCCGCGCCAGGTGAGGGGGTGATTGGTTTCGAGGTCGAAGTCGGGCCAGTTCTGTTGAATCCAGATGGCGGCATCGTGCAGGTTGTTGAACCGGCGCGGTGGTGGTAAGGGCGTGGGCAGGTCGGGTGCCTGGATTTCGCTGTCTGACTTCGG
>JBGSXT010000164.1:0-3483 GCA_041751295.1 Mariniblastus sp. | reverse complement strand
CGGCCTTTCCGCGTTCTGCAGAATCTCGATGGCGTAGTCGACAGCCTGTCGGTCGAGCCCTTCCCGATTGACGCTGAAGGCACCCATCAACCGTAAAACCCAAAAGTGCAGCCAACCCTGATTGAACAGATGCCAACTGGCCATCGCATAGAAGTTACAGGGCACACTCCGCGCCAGATGGCACATCAACATTGGGTCGGCCATCCGGGGATGGTTGGGCGTCAACATGACTCCATGCCCGGCGGCCAGCGAATCTCTCAGTCGATCGAGATTTCGGCACTCGAAATCGACAACCCCCTGCCGCCGACGCAATTCCCGTTTGTATAGACCCAGCCGACAATACATCGACTGGGGCCAGGTCGCCGCAATTGCCGGGACAAATTTATATGGCTTTTCGATAAAGACGTTTTGCATGATATGGTTTTGGCCCGGTTTTTATTCCGGGAAGGACGATTTTGCCTTGCGAATACCGCACGAATTTGCATAATTACGCGACTCGAACGCATTTTCAGTAGACATTAATACCACGCAGGCATCAAAACATGCGACCCCGGCGCTCAAACCAGAAAAACAGAAAAAAAGTAAAAGCCAAGACCAGAACTCCGCGCCAGGACCCGCTGTATGTCGATGGTGAACGACCCCGGCCAATGTTTGTCGATTACAAGGATGTCGAGTTGCTGAAGAAACTCGTCAATCGACACGGCAAAATCGTCGGGCGTCGAAAGACAGGATGCACGGCAGTCAGCCAGCATGCAGTCAGTCAGGCAGTTAAGCGGGCTCGATTCATGGCCTTGATGCCGTTCAAAGGCGATTAACTCGCGGCGTAAAATTCTGAGTCGTCAGCAATCCTGCCTGGCCCGGCAGGATTTATTTTTGGTCAAAACGATTCTGGCAGTGCCAGTACTTCCACGTCCAATCGAAACAGCCATGCACAACGGTTTCCGTTACAAACGGCGAGTCGAGTTTCGCGATACCGATATGGCGCGGATTGTCCACTTCTCAGTCTTCTTCACCTATATGGAAGAAGCGGAACACGATTTTCTGCGTTCGCTGGGATTGGGTGTATTCTCTGAACATCAGGGGGACACGATCAGTTGGCCTCGAGTTGCCGCCGAATGCAACTACCGTTCAGCGATCAGGTTCGAAGATGAAATCGAAGTTCGCGTGGCCATTCAGCGGATTGGAAAGAGCAGCGTTACCTGGCAACACAAGATATTCAAAGGTGAGATTGCGGTTGCGGACGGTACCGTAACCGCCGTCTGTTGCAAAATCAGCCATGACGGGAAGCCCGAACCGGTGGACATTCCACAATCTATTGTTGACAAGTTAAGCCCATTCGTCGTCGATACCCCCCATTCCTGATCCACCAAACTATCAAGTGACAATGCAGTGGCAGACTTTGAGGCGAAGAAGATTGTCAAGGTATTCGAATCGCTTAGCGGCCCGATTCGAATTCTTGATGAAGTCTCGATCGGACTGAATCGAGGCCAGAATCTGGCGATACTGGGACCCAGCGGCTCCGGAAAAAGCACGTTTTTGCATATCGCCGGATCGTTGGACTCGGCGACTTCGGGAACCGTCTGTCTGAACGGCGAAGAATATGGCAGTCTGCAGGAAACACAACTCGCCCGGTTTCGCAATCAGAATATTGGCTTCGTCTTTCAGGAGCACCATCTGTTGCCGCAGCTTTCTGCCATCGAAAACGTGCTGATCCCGACGATCGCCTCGCCGATTGCCGGCAATGGGTCAATCGAGCGGGCACAGGCGCTGCTCGAACAAGTCGGCCTTGCCGATCGCATGGACCACCGACCAGCAATGTTATCGGGTGGCGAACGACAACGGGTCGCGGTGGCCCGTTCGCTGATTTGTGACCCGGTATTGGTTCTGGCCGACGAACCGACCGGCAGCCTCGATCAAAAGAATGCCGAGCTGATTGGTGAGCTGTTGCTGAGTCTGCAACAGGCCAATCAAACAATCCTGATCTGCGTTTCGCACAACGAAAAATTGGCCAGCCTGTTCCAACGGCGGATTGAATTGGAAAACGGCAGGTTCGTCCAGGAAAAATAGATGACCGTTTTTCAAGTTGCCAAAAACAGTCTGTTTCACTACTGGCGAACCAATCTGGTTTTGGCCGCTGGAATTGCCGCAGCGACTGCCGTGTTGACTGGCGCATTGATCGTCGGCGATAGCATGCGCAGCAGTCTAAGGGAATTGGCCCTCGATCGTCTCGGTCAGATTGACGAAATGATCGTGTCCGATGGGTTCTTCCGACAGCAATTGGCAGACGAACTCCAATCGTCACCGGCCTTTCAGACCAACTACAGGATTGCTGAAGCGGCCATCCTGTTTCCCAACGGCAGCGTCGAAACCGGTAGCGATTTTGTGTCCACCGAATGGGACAGTCTGCGACGGGCGTCGAATGTCAGTGTGTTCGGAATATCGAATTCGTTTTGGCGATTGGGAGACGATTCATTGCAAGTGCCGGATGAACTGCAGGACCGGCAGGTTGTCATCAACCAGACGCTTGCCGATCAACTGGGCCTGATTCGCGACCCGAAAACCGGCAGTTTCGAAAGCAGGCTGACACTTCGCATTCCCAAACCAACTCAATTGCCAGCCGATAGTGCGTTGGGAAAGAAGGATAACCTCGTGGAAAGCCTGGTGGATCTGGAATGGGTACAGATTCTGCCGAACAGGAGTCTCGCCCGCTTTGGCTTGCGGCCCAGCCAAATCGATTCACCCAATATTTTTGTCCCGCTGGAGTTGTTGGCCACCGCACTTTCCCGCGGCGCATTGAGCCACAAACAGGAACCCCAGGCAAATGTGATTTTTCTGTCGTCCGGTAACGAGCAACCGCCGGAACCAGAACAGACCGCAAGCCTACTGGCCGCACTGCGTCCGTCACTCGAAGATTTTGGGCTGTCGATCAAACCTGTTCGCCAGAAAAAACTGAATTCAAGCGCGGCCGTCTTCGAGTATTACAGCCTCTCCTCCGATCGCCTGGTCCTGACGGATGAAGTTGTGGCCGCCGTCCGACAGGCATTTCCCGACGCGATGCCAGTGTTTACCTATTTGGCAAACGATATCCGCAAAGTCGACGAAGATTCAGGCATCCCGTTTTCAATGATCACCGCCATTGATTTTGATGACCGATTCCCGCTGCTGGATGTAAATGGCAACCGAATTCCGCCCCTTGCAGCGGGCGAGATGGTTTTGAACCAGTGGGCTGCGGCCGATTTGAATGTTGAAGTTGGTGATCAGATTGAAGTCTCGTTTTTCGAGCCTGAATCGACCCACGTCACCGAATTGGAACGGGTCGCGAAATTCGAACTCAAAGCGATTGCCGGGCTGGCTGCACCCGATTCGCCGTTCCAAACGAGACGTCGTCAGGTGATCCCCGCCGAGTTCGTAGACCAGGAACCGACGCTGGCCAATGACCCAAACCTGACTCCCGAAGTTCCTGGTTTGACGGATGCGGAGAGT
>JBGSXT010000163.1:0-4041 GCA_041751295.1 Mariniblastus sp. | reverse complement strand
GGCATTGCCTTCGGAGTCCTGACAGATGAACGGCAGATTGATATCCGTGTTGGGGCGGCTGCTGAGTTCCTTTTTGGCTTTTTCGCAGGCCTCCTGCAGCCGCTGTAAAGCCATGGTGTCTTTGCGCAAGTCGATCGCGCTGGATTTCTTGAACTCTGTTGCGACGTGGTTGATCAGGAGTTCGTCAAAGTCGTCACCACCCAAATGCGTATCGCCACTGGTGCTGATCACCTCGAAGACCTTCATGCCATCGTCGTCGTTCAATTCCAGAACGGAAACGTCAAATGTTCCGCCGCCAAGGTCAAAGACCACGATCTTTTGCTCATTCCTGTTTTTGTCCAGTCCGTAGGCCATTGCCGCCGCCGTCGGCTCGTTGATGATCCGGGCGACTTCCAAGCCGGCGATCTGTCCAGCGTCTTTTGTGGCCTGCCGCTGGGCGTCGTTGAAATAGGCCGGCACGGTGATCACCGCTTTATTGACTTTGTGGCCGAGGTACGATTCGGCAGCTTCCTTGAGTTTTCGCAGAATTTTCGCTGAAATTTCCTGGGGAGTATATTCTTCTTTCCCAATGCCGATTCGAACGTACTCTTCGGCGCCGCCGAGCACCTTGTACGGCACCATTTTCTCTTCGGACTGGACTTCGCTGTGACGCCGTCCCATGAATCGTTTGACCGAGTAAACCGTTTTCTCCGGATTGGTAACCCGCTGATTGCGAGCGGGCGCTCCGACGAGTACTTCCCCTTTATCGTTGAAAGCGACCACGCTGGGGGTGGTCCGGTCACCTTCCTGGTTCGGAATGACGGTCGGTTCATTACCGTCCATTACCGCGACAACCGAGTTGGTCGTTCCAAGATCAATACCAATGATCTTTTCGCCTTGTGCCATACTAATTCTCCTGACTCTTATTCAAATAAAATCGGCTCGCCATAAATCGGCGGTTGTGTTTGCGGATCAAGTTCAACTGCAGTTGGCAGAAGAATATCGGGAATCACATTTGAAGCAAAGTACGTGCCAAAGGCAAAATGACTGGAATCGCCATCAATCAACGCATCTTTCGAAACGGCTTGGCGATATTGATTGGATTTTTGGTTATTCAATAACCAAAGCAAACTAAAGGCTGACAAATTGGCATCAGCGATTGCGTCCGAGCTGGAAGGCTACTGCTTCGAGTTTCGCTTTAATCCCGCCCGGTCAAGCAGCGATTTTTCGAAGAAATTGTCGATCAGCTCGTCTTGAGGGGGCGACCCGTAGGCACCCAGCTCGTGCGGATTGTAATCGACCTCGAACTCGTGTTTGGCGAACCGAACGTTGGAACCGGGATCAAGTCGTTTTCGCACTCCGACCATGATTCGTTTGCCCGCCACTTTGACTCCATTCCTCGATTTCAGGTCGCGGATGAACCAGTAGCCTTCTTCGATTTCCATCAGGGCGTGAACACCCGACACGTTTGCGAAATTCAGGACAATGTCGCATCCTTCACGCCTGCCAATGCGAAGGCGATTTTTCAACAGCGGGATCGGATCACCGCCGCCTACGGGGACCAATTCCCCGTATTTGGGTTTAATTTCGTTGGCCATGGTCGATAATGCATCATTGCGTTAAAAAAGTGTAAAGATATAAAAATGCGCTTAGTGATTGGGTATTAATTATAAATTTAACTGTATTCGGTGTTCGATTTGGCGTCAACTAATTCCCCGGCTGTAACCCATGATTGGCGGGCCGCTGGGCTCAAATATTACGGATATAACTTCTATTTGCAGCAGACGTTCGGATTTCGCGTGCAGCGAGTCAGTGTCGACGCCGGATTCACCTGCCCCAATGTCGACGGAACCGTTGCGATTGGGGGTTGCGTTTTCTGTGACAATCGCAGTTTCAGCCCCAGTCGCCGACTCCCGCGCCAAAGCATTCTTGATCAGATTGATGAGGGAATCAGCCGGTTGAAACGTCGTTACAAATGCAACCACTTCATGGCCTACTTCCAGCCAGCGACCAACACCTACGCTCCGGTCGAGAAACTGCGACCGTTGTACGAACAGGCGATTTCCCATCCTGAGATTGTTGCCCTGGCAATTGGGACCCGTTCCGATTGTGTTCCCGATGACGTCTTGGACTTGCTCGAACAAATCGGAAAGCAAATTCCCTTAACCGTCGAATACGGTATGCAAACGATGCACGACCGGAGTCTGGACTGGATGAACCGTGGGCACCACCACGATTCGTTTTTGGATGCCATGGAACGGAGTGTTGATCGAGGTTTCAAATTGTGTGCCCACATCATGTTGGGGCTGCCCGGCGAATCGCACGAAGACATGCTGCAGACCGCTCGCGAAGTGGCCCTGTCAAAACTGGATGCCGTCAAAATCCATAATCTGTACGTGGTCGAAAACACGCCATTGGCTCAGCAGCTGAGGGACGGAGAAATCGAATTGATGTCGAGACAGGACTACGTAAGGACTCTGGTCGATTTTCTTGAGATCATTCCGGAATCGATGATCGTCGAGCGAGTCAGCGGCGAAGCGCCCGACAACTACTTTGTCGGGCCCAGTTGGTGTTTGGATAAACCGGCCGTTTTGAACGCCATTGCCCAGGAGTTTGAAGAACGCAATTCATGGCAGGGCAGGTTAGCCGCGACGGTTTCGTGATCCACTTTTCAGACTAACGTTAGGATTACCCCATCAACGCGCAGGAAAAGCCCCAACGGGACAGTTTCATGACAGCCCAAGGCAATTGAAGCGGTTTTTTCGTGAAACGTCGCCCTGCGAAACCGAACAAGAAACAACCAAAGCCTCAACTGGCAACGCCGTAGCGGAAAATTTGTAGAACAATTGTCCCCAATTGTTTGCTGCCGGGCGTTACCGAAACAGTTGGGGACAACTGTTCTACATTAAAAATGTTCAAAAACACGTACTCAAAATCCGCTACGGCGTTGCCCAACGGGGCGGTTCTCTAACAGTCCAATTAACTTTGGAGCAGGCCTTGCTCAATTCAAACGCCAAACGACTCTGCAATTCCGTGACTGCTGAAGCGGCACTTTTAGACGTTCGAGTAACGCACTGCGGCCATGGTGCCACGATTCTCGATTTTGGAACGGATCGAATCGGTACCTTACGTGCCGGGATCGAGCTGGCAAAAATCTGCATGGCGGACTTGGCGGATATCCGCCTGCTGCCGGGAAATATCGAGGGGTATCCATTACCGTTGCTACAAGTCATGACCGACCATCCGCTGCGGGCCTGTATCGCGTCTCAATATGCCGGCTGGCCGTTTTCCACGGAAAGATTTTTTTCGATGTGCTCGGGGCCAGCCCGGGTTTGCCGTGGACGAGAAGAAATCTTAACGGCTTATGAACTGCATCAGTCTGAATCCGAAGCCGTCGGAGTTTTCGAAGCCAACCAGATTCCCGATGACAACGACTTGTTGGAATTTGCGGACCAGTGCGGTCTGGATGTGGCCCACGTCACCATCTGTATCGCTCGGACGGGCAGTTTACCTGGAATACTCCAGATTGTGGCCCGCAGCGTCGAAACCGCCATGCATAAACTGTTTGAACGGGGTTTCGATTTGCGGAAAGTTCAACGGGCGATCGGCACCGCGCCTTTGCCTCCATCCAGCCAAGACGATTACCAATCTATGGGTTGGACCAACGATGCCATCCTGTACGGAGGTGATGTGACTTTATGGGTCGATGGTGTCGATGACCTGCAGACTTTGGCCCGACAATTGCCGAGCTGTACATCCGACGAATTCGGCAAGCCGTTTATCGAAATTTTCGCAGCCTTCGATCGCGATTTCTACAAAGTTGATCGGCAATTGTTCAGTCCGGCCAGAATCACTTTGACGTGCATCCGTTCCGGCGAAACCGTTGTGGCCGGTGAATTGCGACCAGATTTGTTGCAGTCTTCTTTTGGCTGGAAGCGGTAAGTGAAAATTCTCGTTTTGGAGCTGGTGGATAGTTGGCATGTCGACGATCTGCGGCGGGCGGCCAGCAATAGACACCAAATCGAAACGGCTCATTACCATCAGCTTGCGGTTGCGATTGGG
>JBGSXT010000162.1:0-1863 GCA_041751295.1 Mariniblastus sp. | reverse complement strand
GTAAGAAAAAACATCTGCGTGAAATCGCCCTCTGTTTTCAATCCGACCCATACATACCACGGTGCTGCAACGATCAGAACCACGCCGGTAGCTGTCAACGGCCGCATCGCCCAACAGGTTTTGGCAAAATGGATCGGGTTGAAGGTTCGCAGACAGGGATTGATAAAACGGTATAGCTGACCATGTTGAATAGCGCGATCGTCGGGCACCGGTGGCAGGCGTTGAATCAACAGAAACATTCCCAGTATCGCGGTCGGCAGCACGATTCCCACGGGTCCCTTCGTCAGCACGCCAAGCGCAAACGCGACGTTCATCAGAATGACATAGCGCGTCTGTTGGGGGAACCAGTGAAACGGATTGCGCAGGACCGGCAAGTCCAGATTTCCCTTGCGGCTGGCAAACGTTCCGATGACATAAAAGAAAATTCCCAGCGTGCTAAAAAAAATCAGTGCTGAATCAGGCGTGGCTGCCCGTGCGGCAACGCAAAACATCAATGTCGAAGTCAGAATGATCCCCGACAGCACAGCTACCGCCGGATCAAACAGCCGTCGGGCGATCCCGTAGGTCAGCAACACGGTTCCCAAACCAAGTAGCGCCGACCAGAACCGGGCGGCGAATTCGCTGATACCAAACAGCGCGTAGGCGGAAATCATCAGCCAATACAACAGTACCGGTTTCTGCGGTCGCAGTTCATCATTGAAAATCGGAACAACCAGATCGCCGCGTTGCATCATTTCGACAGCACACCCGGCATTGCGCGGTTCATCCCGATCCCAAAGTCTGGACTTCCCGAGGCTGGTGAAAAAAAGGGTTGCAGCGACTGCTGCCAGCAAAATGCAATGTCCGGCGAACTGTTTCACTGGCTCCAACTCCGTTCGGCAACCTGGGAATGCAATCGGTAATTGGAGAAACATCCTCCAATAAACGCAACGTCAATAACCCGTCACGCCGATTCCCGACATCAGATATCCTGAGTATGCCCGAAACTTCATTAGACATTGCAAGGTTTAGCCCGCATTTTCCACAAGCCAATCGTAAACCGACGTGTAAGCGAGGAAATTCACGCCAAACCACAACACTTACCCTTCGAGTTACCCTGAATACACGGTGTCGGACACGTCCCCAGTTCGTGAGAAATGCGATTTAGGACTCGTTGAGTGCTGTCTTAAGGCGATCCTCGGTTTGAAAGGGCGGAACGGCGAGCTGACGCTCAGTTACCGCTGGTCGTGGGCGTCGTCCGCGATAAGTGTGGATTCGATTTATCCAACACTTCAAATTGATCTGGAATCAGTCAATCGAGTGGTCAGCGCAAGTTCCTGTTCGCCATTGATTTTCTTTGCGATCAGTTTCATATCGCCGACTTTGACCCCAAACATCTCACGATTGATTTTATCATCCTCGCGTTCGTGATTTTTGTGGCTTTGAAAATTGCCTGTCGTTGGATGAAAAAAGCGGAAGCGGAAGCCCGACCTTCCGTCGAAGTCCAATTACTTTCTGAAATACGCGACGCCCTGTCGCGGAAATAACCGATCGAAACGCTACTTTATTGGTTACTCAGCCGCGACCACCGCCTTTTTCTTGCGTGGGACAATTGCGACGTCTTCGATGACGGTTTCCAGATCGGCAGTTTCATCGGCTTCAACAGTGATGGCTTCAGCAGCACCTTCAATTTGACGAACATCGGAAACCGGTGAGTCCAGAGGTTCGCCGGCAATCATCCGATCCAGCGTGCGGCTGATCCGATTGACAACCCGGTCTCGAGACGCATGGGCGAAATTCACCTGATGTGTCGCAATGGAAACCGGACCACGAAATCCATTTGAAACCAGGTATTTGAATACACCGTGTGAAACCGAGGATTCC
>JBGSXT010000161.1:0-7429 GCA_041751295.1 Mariniblastus sp. | reverse complement strand
CGTTTTTTCAAAATAACGACCAAGCTTCAAACCTGACGTTTCAGGGAAACAATGGGATCTTTCAACAGGATTTTAATGATTACCAGGTCCAGTTGCAAAAACTGTCCGCGACCGGCTCGATTTTTTCGCTGCGGAACAATTATATCTACGACAACAGCAATCAGACCGGTCAAACGCTGCCGCATTCCTGGCAAGCTATCTTCGAAGGAGAGTTTCGACAACCGTTGTTACAGGGTTCGGGAACCCTGTTCAATCGAATCGCCGGTCCCAGTCGGCAACCGGGCGTATACAACGGTGTCTTGATCGCCCGCACCAACACGGAAATTTCGTTGTCGCAATTCCAGGCTGGAGTTCGGGATTTGATCAGCGAAGTTGAAAACGCCTATTGGGATTTGTACTTTGCCTACCGCAACCTCGATGCAGTTGTCGATGGGCGTGACAAGGCGTATGAAATTCTGGTTGCCACGACAAAGGGCCAGTCACGCGAAGGGACCCAGGCCCAGGCGCAAGCCAAAGAACAGTATCTTCGTTTTGAATCGGATGTGCTGACGGCCATGGAAGGCCGACCGACGTTCGGAACCCGAAATTACAACGGCATGTCTGGCGGCGTGTTTCTCTCTAATGGGGGCGTCCGCGTAACTGAGCGGAGATTGAGGCTGATTTGCGGGCTGCCCATCAACAGCGGCGAACTGATTCGCACCACCGACGAACCGGCGTCCACCGGAATCCAGTTTGATTGGCAGCATTCCATTAACGAAGCACTTACTCTTCGTCAGGAACTGGTGCAGCAACGTTGGCTGGTGAAGCAGCGCGAACTGCAATTGATCGCATCCAACAACTTTCTCAAACCCCGTTTTGATTTCGTCGGCCAGTACCGATTCCGAGGTTTGGGTCGCGACCTGACCGGCGGTTCAAATTCCTTTCAGGAAGATCTGAACAATGGCACCGAAGTATCGAGTGCGTTCGGCGATCTTTATTCCGGAGATTTCCAGGAATGGCAGGTGGGCGCGGAATTTTCGATGCCGATCGGATTTCGCGCTGCCCATTTGGGCGTCCGCAATGCTGAACTCGCGTTGTCTCGCGAACGGGCCATCCTGAAAGAACAGAAACGGGAAGTAGTCTTTGGGTTGAGCAACGCGTTTGGTGAATTGCGGCGTGCCTACGCCTCCTTGAAGGTGACGGAAGAGCAGTATGTTGCGGCCCGCGAATTTCAGTATGTCATGCGACTGGAAGTTGACCGGGGCCGCGATCGGGATATCGAACTTGAAGCCCAACGACGGGTTGTCGATGCCGAGATTGCTTATCGCCAGGCACAGGTCGAATACATGTTTGCTTTGAAGAACATCCATTTCGAAAAGGGAACCTACCTGGCCTACTGCAATGTCAATCTGTCGGAAAGCCAATCCAATCCGCAGGCCGAATTGGACGCTGCCCAGCGTGCTGCCCGCCGCGGGCGGCCCATTTCCTACGTAACCGATTCGCCAACCATCGCCCGACAGCCGGCAAACAACAACACAAACTTTGACACCAACGGCAGCTTGCCTGCTCCATTGCCAACACCGGGTTGGGATGTCAACGAATCGAAACAGAATTCAACATTCGATAGTACGATACCAATTGAAAGTGGTGGATCGAATCGACTTCCACTTCCGCCCGCTGACAACCTGCCTTCAGCCGGAACATCAGGCCAATTGGAACCTGGCCTGTTCGAATCCGGAGCGTTCCAGCCGACCACTCAGGCTGGCTCTTTCCAACAGTTCGAGTCGTCAACGATGTTGTCTCCGATCAACGGCGAATCCGTAATTCATTCCAACCCAGCGGTTAACAATCAGCCCGTCAATCAATTGGCCAGTCAAATTCCGGCTGTCAATGGTGATGATGATGGCGCAGGCTCGACAGCTAAAATCGAATTGGCCTCAAGTCAATCGCAATCAGCGGATCAGGTAATCGCGTCATCACGACGAGAGCCAATACATAAATCAGTGGGGAATTCGTCCCCTACATTGACCGATTCGACGATTCATTCCAATAGTCAGTCTGCAATTGGAACACGATCCAATCAAGATTCAGCGATGCAGGCGAATGCAAACTCATCGCATTCTCTACTGGGCAGTCCCCGATTGCAAAGCTCGCGGCGGACGAGGCAGTCCAGATAGTAGCACGAAAGCACCAGCCAATTCGGTGCCAAGCGGCGATCCTGATTCAACCACTTTTGCACCTGAACGAATCAATCACAACCCCGGCTTAAACTGTAAACCGGCTGTGAGACTTGGTATTGAATTGCATATCTGTTTATCTGTTTTTTAACGGGCGGCAAGCAATATAAATGGTAGACACCCAATCATAAGTGGCTAGAATCAGGATTCAGTTTCAACAGGAATGACTACTCGGGAATTTTATAATGGCCAAACGAAAAATCAACAAATCTGAAATGATACGGGAATATGCTGGTGCCAATCCTGAAGCGTCCGCAATGGATATCGTGAATTACCTTGCGAAGAAAAATTTAGTGGTCAGCGCCCAAACCGTAGCCACAGTCAAGTCCAAAGCCGGGCTGACCCGAAAGAAGCGCAGGAAGGGAAAACGCAACGTTCAATCATCCGGAACTCAAATGGTTGGTGACGGCTTTGCCAGCCAGACTCTGGTGGCCGCGAAGCAGCTGTTAGCGAATGCCGGTTCGTCCGAGCGGGCGATCGAAGCTGTGCGTCTGATACAAAAGCTTGAATCGATTGGGGCCTAGCCCGATCAGCGGGATTCGTTGCTGCGGGCGGCGACATCGTGCCTCAGCATTTCATTCAAGATCGTTTGCAGATGGTTTGCCGGAATTGCATACGATGCGGCTCGACTCTCGCGGGCAATGTTGATCCCCAAAACGTTCCCCTGCAGATCGCAAATCGGACCGCCGCACTGCTCAGGAAATATCGGAGCGTCATGCTGGAAAACAACCGGAAAGTTTGAATCCCGTTCGCTCGGGACAGCCCCCAGCCGGCTCATCATCTTGAAACGGGCAGCCCGCTCACCACTCAGGTTGTGCTTGGCGAGTTTGGCTTTCGTTGTACGCGCCGTTCCATTGCGCAGAAATGCAATGTCAATTTCATCGCCGGCATGACGTTTCCTGATTTCATTAACCAATTCATCAACCTCATCAATCGCTAATCCATCGATCGATGTAATCACATCTCCCTTTAGCAGTCCGGCGGCGAAAGCGGCCGTTCCCGGCTCAACTTCGTCGGCAACGACAACACCGGTGTTTGCATTCTGCGGAAACACGCCCAACAGCGCCCGGTTTTCTCCAATCGTCGATCGCGGGACAACACTGTAGGTGCCTACCGACATGACTTCTCCAAGCTCGTTCGGGATCACGACAAAACTGCCGTTCAGCGGTTGTTTGTCCGACCAGGAAACGGGAGTCAGATTGCCAGCATTGATCTTCAGTAGAGCGAGGTCATTTTCAGTATTGGTTCGAATTACTTCGGCTTGATAAGTTCGATTTGGCCCCAATTGGCAATAGATTTTTTTGTTCAAATCCAGCTCACTCGCCTTTGTTAAAATCATGCCGTCTTTTTGAACGATTGTGCCGAAGGCGATTTGCTGGTTGCCATCAGTAATTCTGACAGTACTCGACGCGGTCGAGCCGATGACATCGCGCAAATTGCGCCTCAACGACCGAGACTGCCGTTCGTAAGGTTGAACCGGCCGGTTGCGAATACTGGGCAGCTCAAAACGCAGCTCGATGTTTCCGTCCAGATCGTCGGGGTCGATATCGTCGATTTCAAATGGATTGACCGGATGATTACGGAATTGCCGGAATTGTTTGGGCGTCAATTCCACAACTGGCGTATTGTTATCCAGCGCTCGCTGGAACTGCGCTCGTGTGCCAATATCCAAGTCGTCCAACATCGACTCGAATTTTTCCCGAACCTCCCGGCTTAATTGCGCCTGAACCGTCGAATCCGCAGACAGAGTAATGATCGCGGGAATCACCAGAGTCAACAGGCAATGGGTACGAAAGTTGTTCATGATCCAATCTATGCAGTAATACGATTTGGTTTCAGTTCATTAGGCGCGGATTCAAGGTCGCGACGCCATCGCATGTCAAAATTTTTCCAGTATGACGTAGACGCTGAAGGTGTAGCCGTTGCGTTGGATTTCTACATTGAACCCATCGCCTGGTCGCTTGGTTTTCACCAATTCGATTAATCGATCTGAATCCACGACCGTGACGTCGTCAAATCGGGTGATCACATCACCGGCTCGAATTCCTGCTCGCGCAGCTGGGCTGTTTTTGTGAACGCTCTTTACAACGGCATTGGCGGCTGATTTATCGACGACGACTCCAATCCGGGCTCGTTTCATCTCCCGATGGCCGGGTGCCAGCTCCGGCAGAGTGCCCCACGAGTCGCCGGCGACAAGTCGGGTCCAATCACGTCGCATCGTATTGACAGAAACATGGCGATTTTCCGCAATCGAGTCGCCGATCGACGAGTGAATCCCGATGACTTCCCCGCTCAAATTAAATAACGGGCCACCTGAATCGCCACCGATCAGCACTGCGTCCGTGATAATCTGATGATCACGCATTTCCAGAATTCGGCCAGTTCGAACAGGTGGTTTTCGACCGACATCGTACCCTCCTGAATGCCCCAGCGTGATCACCCACTCGCCGAGGCTTGGTGGATTGACCGCAACGTCGACAAACGGAAACGGACCGGGTTCTGTAATCTGGACCATGCCACCGTCCACATCCAAATTTTTCCCCAATGGCTTGGCCTTTAGGCGCCGGCCATCAGAGAAAATGACTTCGTAACCATCTTCGAAGGGACTAGCCATGACATGACCAGCTGTCAGTATCAATCCATTCTCGTTAACAATAACTCCGCTGCCAAATCCCTGGCCATCCGTCACGGCCACCACGGCAGGCAACGTTTTCGAAACGACCGCCTGAACTTTGGTCTCGATTCGAAGCAGGTCTTCAAGAGTATCTTCAGCGGAGGCGCTCAAACAGAAAACCAGGCTGAACGTAATAACGATGGCGATCTGGCAAATCTTCCCGATGGTGCTGATTTTCATAAGCGCTCCGTTATGGCAACTATCAGGGGGCAACTATCAGGGGGCAACTATCCGGGGGCAACTGTCCGGGCTGCTGTCCGAGTCCGGGCAGCCAGTGGATTCAAATATTCCCATTCGATCCATTTTAATTGTCGAAATTCCGGGCACAGCAATAGAAATAAAAACGTATTGTCGCAATTATCGCGAATTATCGTCAAAATGGAATTAACTCGGCTGTTTTCCGGCCCTTCGTCATCCCGTTGTTTTCGCGCAAACCCCCTCCCGGCCTCGATTTGTGCCAAGCGACCATGCCGATTTGATATTTCACCATCGCACCGGAATCTTTGTGCAAATAGTACGATCGAACTGCTGTTTGAGTTCGGTTGGAAGATTTTCGCGATCCCAACGTTGATTTTCGGTCAGATCAACGCGAGAAAGACTATCAAAAACAGAATTCCAATGGCGATGAAAACAAAATTGACTATCCGCTGACGTTTGCGTTTTTCACCAGCCGGGAGTGCAACCAGTTCGACAGTGCGACCCCGGTGTTCGATCCGAATAATGTTCTCGTTGATGCTCTTGACTCCACCTTTACCATCAGGGAGCAGTATGAATTGGCTGCTTCCTTTTTGGATTCGATGAGCCACAAAATCGGGGTCGGCGACCAGAAACAAGGGGGGCAACAGATGTTCAACTGACGGTCGCATACCCGGAGTCGATTTCCCGTCTTGACCGTTTCCTGCAACACTCCCTTCAAAAACAGGATGAATCAGGAATTCACTCAGGCAATTCGGACAGGTGATCGATTGCTGTGCCGACGGGTCCGTCGATACAAATTCTATTGCGCAATGAGAACAGACGACTGAGGAATGGGCCATTGAATAATAACGAACCGGTTGCCGTTGCCTCTCAGAAAACTTTAAGAGATCGTGTTAAAGATTCGATCACCGGCATCGCCAAGTCCAGGAACAATGAACTTCCGCTCATCCAGTTTTTCGTCAATGGCGCAGGTATGAATATCGACGTCCGGAAATTCGGCTTGCATTTGGGCAATGCCTTCCGGCGCCGAAATGATCGAAAGCATTTTAATCCTGGAAACCCCCCAATTCCGCAATGCCTCACAGGCCATGCATGCCGATCCTCCGGTGGCCAACATTGGATCGAGCACAAAGGCGAAGTCGACCGTCGGCTGATTCGGCAGTCTGTTATAGTAACCAACGGGTTGTGCCGTTTGTTCGTCGCGATAGAGCCCAAGATGCCATACCTCTGAGGTGGGAATCAGATTCAGCATCGCGTCGACCATGGCAATTCCTGCCCGCAGAATCGGAACCAGTCCGATTCGATCCACCAGGCAGCTGCCAGTCGTCGTGCAGAGCGGCGTTTCAATCGAAATTGAACGCGTTCGCAGATTTTCGGTGGCGGAATACGCAAGCAATGTGGATAGTCGTTGAACACTGCGACGAAACTCGCTGGGCGGAGTCGATTTGTCGCGCAAAATCGCCAAGTGACAGGAGACCAGCGGATGGGAAATTACCTGAGCCGGGTTCATACTGTTTGGTGTCCCAAAGTCGGCGGACGAAACGGCAGTCAAAAGTTGACCCAACAAACTCAGTGCTTCGGACTGCAAACCAAATCAATGTCGTTCCACAATAATAACTGTCCAACAGAGTTTGAAACAGTGGATGCAATATCCCGGATTGGGTCAATTCGACGTGTGCTCAATTGGTTGGTGCAGCCGAGCAACCGATTGCTTCACGGGCTGGCGATCGCATGTGTGGCTGGGTTTCCAGGCTGTCAAGCGGAAACAGCACCAGTCATCGTGTCGGGGGCGTCAATGTTTCCAGCCTACCTCGGCGAACACTACGAATTGACATGTCATGATTGCAAGTTTCCTTTCGACATTGATGCGAACCGCGTGCCCAAATCTGGTACAGCCGTATGCCCGAATTGCGGCTTTGCCGAAAATTCATTTCGACAGCAACAACTCTCTGTTGGCCCCGAATTTCAACTTGCCAAGAATCCGGGACCCATCAGCCGTTGGGATGTCGTGGCGTTTCATGGCGACGAAAAGGTTGTTGAATTGCCGGATCAAAAATGGGCGATCAAACGGGTTGTCGGGTTGCCGGGAGAGGAGATTGAAATCCGCAATGGAAACATTTTTGCCGACGGCGTGATGCTTACAAAACCGGTTGCAACTCAACAACAAATGCTGATTCCAGTGTTTGATTCAAAATTCTTGCCGGGAAATGATCAGAGCCAGCGGTTGACGACTGCCAGCAATAGCGAATCGCAAAAATACATCTACCACCATATTCGCGGATACCGGCACCGATCCGAACGGTATCAATCAGCTCCGATTGAAGACAGTTACGGCTACAAC
>JBGSXT010000160.1:0-3629 GCA_041751295.1 Mariniblastus sp. | reverse complement strand
CCTTCGATCAATCCGTCTTTCCGGTTGACCATATTCCTCACACGTTCATATTCGACCCACACGGTCGTGGACCACCAGCCGTCTTTTTGCTTAATTTCGCCGTACAGCCAATTGATCGAGTTGCGGCGTTTCTGGGAGTCTCCTTTGGCGTCCAGGGCTTCGAACCATTCCTTGAGCGAACGACCTGTTCCTTTCCGACAAGCGGCGTCATTGACCGGGTAATCCGATTTGTATTCGATCTGCATGTTTATGATCCTTAATAGTGGATTGGGATAAGCGTTGCTTGAGCGAAGTGGTTTCGCTGATTGCCACTGCACCGCTGGCGGTACAGCTTGCCAGCCGCGAACCGTCGGGACTGAATGCCAAAAAATAAATCGTGTCATCGTTCGGCTGAAAACGCAGCAAAGATGTGCCCTGTTTGGGATCCACGATGTAGATCGCTTCGGCGGCGACAGCCAACCGACGGTCATCTGGTGCAAATGCCAAACAACTGGCTGAACTGCCGCCAAAAGGAATTTCCTCCTGCAATTTGCCGTTATCACTGTTCCAGAGAAATACCTTGCCATTTCCGACAGTGGCAATGGTTTTGCCGTCATGGGAAAAGGCCATCGTTGTTGCCGGATTCGATTCATCACCAAGCGTCGCGATGGACTTCAGTGTGTCTGCATTCCAAAGTCGAATCGGCTCGGCAGCCGCGGCAGTGGCAATGGTTTTTCCATCCGGTGAGAACTGTACTTCATTGAGACTCTGTTGATGGCCTTCGCAGTGGCCCAACTGTTCACCTTTTTCGACGTCCCAAATTTGAAGTTCGTTTGCCACGCACAGGGCAGCGGTCGTTTTATCAGGAGAAATGGCACAGTCGTAGATACCGGCTTTTGCCTTAAGTGTTTGTAACAACGAATGGTCCTGAGCATTCCAAACCTTAGCTGACTCGTCCCAGGAACAGGTCAGCAGTCGCGAGCCATCCCGGCTGAGGGCAAGTGTGTTGCAGCTTGATTCGTGGGCAACCCAATCATCAACGACCTGACCGGAAGTCGTATCGAGAACTCGGACATGACCATCGTAACAGGCGATATACATCCGGCGTCCATCGGGCGAAAACGTCGTGGTATAAGTTCCACCCGGTTGAATCCGAACCGCTAACCGCCCGCCGTAGTCAGCCGACAAGTCCCATGTACGAAGCTGCTGGTCCCGTCCAGCGGTTACCAGCAGTCGATCATCCGCAGCCAAGTCCATGGCGGTAACGCTGCCCGTGTGCCCATGCAGGACTTGAAGTCGTTTTCCCGAATTCACATCCCAGGTTCGAATAGTGCCATCAACGCTTGCGGTAACCAGTTGCTTGCCGTCCACTGTGAATTTGACGGCGTTGACGAAGCCGTCATGTCCGGTCATCGTCGACTGCAATTCGCCGTCGGTCAGTCTCCAAACTCGCGCGGTGCGGTCTTTCGATCCAGCAGCAACCAGACTTCCATCCGGACTGATGGCCACTGAAATGACCGCGTTATAAATCCCGACGTCAGGCATCTCGAGCGTTTTCAACACGTTGGCTTCGTGATCCAAAACGTGGATCAGTCCGCCCCAGGAACCAACAACAATTTTCGAGCCGTCGCTGGACCACTGCATGGAATCAAGCGGTTTGACTCCGACATTTTTCTTGAATTTGACTTCACCCGAATCGGCATCCCAAATCCAGACGACACCTTCAACCGATTGTTGCCCCGGTTCGCCTGTCATCATCCAGGTGCAAGTGGAAACCAGTTTTCCAGACGGGGAAAAACAGGCTTCCGCGACACCCGGATTGTCCAGTTTGATTCGCGATATTTCTGCGCCTGTCGCGACATCCAAAACACGGGAAGTCATGTCTCTGCAGACGGTTACAAGCCGTGTTGCATCGTCCGAAAATGCAACCGAATAAACGGCTTCCTGGTGATCGCCAATTTTTCTTGCGTTGGCGAAATTCGGAAAATCGTACAGCGTGATCCCTCCCAAATCATTGGCAACCGCCAAACGACTGCCATCTTTCGCAACGTCGATTGATGTGACGACATGCTCATCGATTGCATGGGCTGCGGTGGATTCGTCGCACTGGGCTTCCAAAAAATGCCATTCCCAACCTCGAAGTTCTGCGGGAGCATGTTCGAGCCACTGGCGGGCATCGCGCAGCTCATGCAGTCGCAGTGATTTTTCGGCCGTGGCAATCGTGGACTGATACAGCAGTTGCGATAATGGCAGCTGATTCGTGTTGTTGTTCCCGTCACCGGATTGGAAGGCGACGGCGGATGCGTTGATAAACAGCGTTAGAAAACAGGCAATTCCCAAGGCAAATATCCAATGCAGTCGGAATCCTGACGAGCGAGCGATCCTAATGGAAGTTGTTTCAGTCATTCCGTAATGCCTTTAAAAAAAGTTGTCGAATTGGGTTTATGCCTGTTCGGGGACGGTCCAGTTGGCTCCGTCCGCAATGATTCGATCAAAGTAATCACGCAATTGGGTGACTGTCGTGTCGAAAACATCGAGAGTCTTGTAGGTCCGCGCGAGCATGACAGCGCCTTCCATAGTGGTTAATACAAATAGCGCCAATCCTCGGCGATCAATGTGTTCCGGAAGTCGATCGGCGACGTCATTCAAACACTGTTCGATCGCCTGAAACCAACCAGTGAAATTGTCGGCGAGCAAAGTGCGGACCTTGGGATGCGTATCCGCAAGCTCCAGAGCCAGGTTTCCGATCGGGCAGCCTTGGGAACAATCCGTCATGATCAGCATTTGCCTGTATCCATCGAGCACTCCGAAAATACGTTCAATCGGATCGGACACGCGATCGAAAACCGGCTGAATGATTTCCGGCCAAAGATTGACTTTGCACCACTCGAGGACCGCCACGAGTAGATCCTCTTTGGTGGGAAAAAAGTGATAAAGACTACCGCTATTGACATCCGCCGAACGAAGAATCTGGGCTACTCCGGTGGCCGAAAAACCCTGTTTGTGAAACAGCTCGAACGCCGTCAACACCAGCTTTTCGCGAGTTTTGGCCGTGTTATTCATAAATTATGATTTAGTTGAACGATCAACTAAGAATGTTACCCGGTTTGCGGGCTTTGTCAACGGTCAATCAAAAATATTTTCAAAATCCTGTTTAGTGCTTGGACCGCCCGTTTTCGATCAGGACAATTGTCCAGGCAGTTTCCGAGTTCAAGTTGTTCCGCAAGCTCATTTGCCGAACTGGACTTCAACGCCGAACAATTGGGGACAATTGTTCTACAATGCAAAACTGTGAACGGACACTCGCAAATCAACCAAAACAATTGTGTCATTTTTCTCGCGAAATTGACCGCGTCGAACATCAAAGGTTGACAGGAATTTGCGCATGCCTCCCAAACAGAAGGACAGCTCAACCACGGTGAACACGAATAAACGGAAGTCGTTGAGTAAATCGCCTGTCGGCGGCGAGCACCAAATCATTGACGATGTTGAGGCGGTGCTGGCGCAGCTGAAACGAACTGGGAAGAAGAATATTCGCGATGAAATGTTGCCACGATACGGTATCCGAACGGACAAAGCATTCGGCGTTTCCATGGCCAACATGAAAGTCATGGCCAAACGGCTGGGGCGCGACCATCAACTTGCCGTCG
>JBGSXT010000159.1:0-6126 GCA_041751295.1 Mariniblastus sp. | reverse complement strand
TGCGCACCTTTCATTGAAAGACTTGATTCGGGGCCTGCTGACGACGTAATTCTAACTTGCAAAAGCTGTCCAGTTACTACAAATTCCGCCACTGCCGGATCATAACAATGGTATTTTCCGTCATTTCAATTAAAATCCTGTCCCCACAGTGGGTCGGAACGTTTGAAAATCAGTGAGTGTCACAAACCAGTTGGGACTGTTTCCAAATCATGAAAGTCCACAACTTTGTTGCAATCCTCGTGCTGGTCGCCGTTCTGGCAAATGCCACTAGCGGACACTCCCAGGAGGGCACAACCTCGGAGGGCGGCAAACAGCAAAAGACCCGTTACTACAAACCCGAATTAATGGGTCCACCTCCAGCCAACGGACCTGTCGTCGTGCAAGCTGCGTTTTTTCTCGATGATATAGATGACATCGACGACGAAACTGAAACATTCGAGTTCACAGGAGTTCTGGTAACCAAATGGCATGACCCGCGTCAGGCGTTTGATCCCAAACAGGTCGGGACTGCGGAAATGATCTTTCAGGGCGATTTCCAATTCAATGAACTGGCTCCGGCCTGGTATCCGCAAATTGTTCTCGTCAACGAATCGGGTGCTTATGAAAAACATGCGGTGCTTCTGCGAGTCGCTCCGGACGGCAGCAGCACGCTGGTTGAAAAAATCATCGCGGTGGCAGAAGCCGATCTGGATTTGCGCAGGTTTCCATTCGATCGCCAGCAATTGGAAGCTACTTTTGAGATACTGGGGTTCGATCAAAGTGAGGTGATTTTTGATGTTCGACCCGATCCGGCCGAAATGGAAAAGGCCCAAATCGAAATTCCCCAATGGACGCTGAAGCGGGTCGCCGCTTCAACACGCGAATATTCCGCCTCCCATGCCGGTCCGCTCGGCACCACCTCAACATTTGTGTTGACAATGGATCTACAGCGGCAGTCGCTGTTCATGATCCGATTGGTCGTGTTGCCGTTGATCATGATTGTAATCTTGTCCTGGTCTGTTTTCTGGATGGATCGTTCGTCACTGGGAGATCGGATCAGTGTTTCATTTATTGGCATACTCACTTCCGTGACCTACCAGGTTGTCGTCAGCGGCATACTGCCAGAGATTTCCTATACCACCTGGATGAACGGTTTCCTGAACATCAGCTTTTTGATCATGTCCGCAACTGTCGTGATCAATCTGGTCGTAGGCGCTGCAGATCAACAGGGTCTCACGGCGCGCGGGGACTTGATCGATCGGCGCTGCCGTTGGATTTTTCCGCTAGTGTATTTCGGTATGTTGACCATTACCCTTTTGTTCGTCCACGTCTGGTTTTAAAAAAAGCAGCCGTGGCGGCACTCGTCACCAATCAATAATCACTTTCCGCCAGAAGATTGCGGCAATTCCGGTTGAATGCTTGACGAAATAATAGTCTGGACTAGGCTTTTACTGAGTGATTGGCGCAGCGAAAAGTCAACTGCGTTTTTTGGCCAGTCGCGTGTAGTTGTTTGGTTTGGCAGTGTGGTGATTCGATTCGGAATCGGTTCCTTTTTTTTGGCAAGGCGGCGATTTACGTTTCCGAAAAGTATTCGAGCATGAGAATCTTCGCTTTTCTGGCCTTGGTAGCGATCCTGGCTTCCATGACTGTTTGCGCAATAGCCCAAACGGCGCCCACCCAGCCGGCAACTGAGCCCAGCCCGGCAGACAGTCCTGATCTGGTCGCCATCCGACAAACGGCGCGTGATTTCGAAACCGCTTTCAATAGTCGGGATGCTGCTGCGATCGTCCAACTTTGGACGCCGGACGGCGAATTTGTGGACTCAACGGGACAGGTCTTTTCGGGCCGCAAAGCAATCGAAGATGAGCATAAAAAGGTCTTCGCTGGAACCGGGCAGCATCGGATTAAGGTCCTGATCGATTCCCTGCGATTGCTGAACGACAGTGCAGCGATCGAAGACGGGCGCACAATCCTTGAACCAGCACCGGTGGGCGCACCGGCGATCGGTTTTTACACCACCGTGCTGATCAAGGTAGATGGCAAATGGTACCTGTCGACAGTGCGAGAAAGCCGCCTCGAAACGCCTTCGTCCTACCACCGGGTGGCCGATCTGGAATGGCTGATTGGCACCTGGGTCGCCGAAGAACATGGTTCAAAATCAACATCGGTATATAGTTGGGTGGCAAATAAAAGTTTCGTGCAACGCAATTATTCGGTTTCGCATCCAGATCAAACAACAACGTCTGGAATTCAGCTGATTGGTTTTAATCCGCAGGGAAACCATCTTCAGTCCTGGAATTTCAGTTCCGATGGCGGCCATGCAGTGGGCATCTGGTCGCCACTTGATAATGGCTGGTCGATAGAGATACAAGGCACACTGGCCGATGGCCAGAACACGTCGGCTACGAACTTGTACACTCGACTGGACGAAAACGCTTACGCCTGGCGGTCGATCGCGCGGACGGTGGATGGCCAGTCGTTGCCCGATACCAACGAAGTAGTACTAAAGCGTCAAACCAAATAGGAAACCGTTCACAGTGGCTTGCTGGCGGCTCTCTTCAGAGAGGGTCAGACCCACTTAATCCATATACAAGATTTTTTTCATTTTTGATCCGAACATAATTTCGAGGATTCGTCGAATGAGCTTCCGTTATCAAGTCTCTGGTATTCTTGTCCTTGCCATCATTTTCACCGTGAGTAACTGCGATGCGAAAGGCGCTGGCAATTTCCAACGTGGGGGTGGTGGCGATCGAGGTCGGGACGGCGGTGGCGATCGAAGTGGCGGCGGCTTTGGCGGGGGCGATCGAAGCGCTGGTGGATTTGGCGGTGGCGGTTTTGGTGGGGGTAGCGACCGGAACGCCGGCGGATTCGGTGGCGATCGAAGCGCTGGTGGATTCGGTGGCGATCGAAGCGCTGGTGGATTTGGCGGTGGCGGTTTTGGTGGGGGTAGCGACCGGAGCGCCGGCGGGTTCGGTGGCGGCGGCGATCGCGGCGCTGGTGGATTCGGCCAGGGATCCGGTGGATTCGGAAATGAAAATAGAAATGGCAATCGTGGCGCCGGTGGATTTGACCAAAGTGGACAGTCCGCTGCGCGATCAAACCCGAATCGGGGTCAGCTGAACAGTTTTCTTGGGATGCCCTCCGACGAAGGGATGCCGCATGCCAAGGCTCAGAGTTTGCACAATGCGTCAGGTGCGCGAGGCGCAGCAGCCGGCGCTGCGGTAGACAATCGCAACTCACCTCGATATTCCGGCGCACAAGGCGCAGCGGCCGGTGCCGCCGTTTCCAATCGCAATTCCCCGGAATTTTCTGGAGCACAAGGGGCCGCCGCCGGCTATGCGGCTGGTTACGATCGTGTTTCGCCTTCCTCACGATACGGTGCCGCCACTGCCGTTCGAAACAATTTCAACGACTATGGACTTTATGGTCAAAACTGGACGGGTGATCACCCTGGCGCATGGATGGCGGCTGGTTGGGACGCAAATAATGCCTGGCAGCCAGCGACATGGGCCTCCGCTGCGTCATGGCTCGGTTGGCAGGCAGCCAGCCCTACGTCCTACGACTACGGCAATAACGTCACGTTCCAAGGGGGCAATGTCTATGTCGATGGAGAATCAGCTGGAACCTCGACGCAGTACTATGATCAAACGGCAGCGCTGGCGAACGTCGGTGCCCAGGCGTCGGCACCGAGCGACGGCAATTGGCTTTCCTTGGGGGTCTTTGCACTCACCAAGGACAGTGGTCAAACGAAATCCGACGTGACCATTCAGTTCGCCATTAATAAACAGGGAGTCGTCCGCGGAAACTATACCGACTCGGCGCTCAACAAGACACAATCGATACAGGGATCGGTCAACGAGCAAACGCAGCAATTGGCCTTCACTGTCGGCGATAATACCACCAACGTTGTCGAAACAGGGCTTTACAACCTGACCAAAGACGAAGCGCCTATCATCATCCATTTCGGCCCGGGTCGGACCGAGCAATGGCTGCTGGTCCGACTGCAGGAAAATTCGGCGCAACAGCCAGCCCAAAAAACAACGTCACAGTCGACATCCCCATTTTAGGTTGTAAAGATTGATGACCTCGGTCACAATGGTTCGTTGACAGATTCTACAGCCTGCAGATTTTAGAACGTGTTTTAAAAATCCAGTACCTTTTGCCGAAAGGTACGTTGGCCAAGATTGATTATTTTCAGCCGCGTCTACGTCCGGTTCGGCAACCCGGACCTACTTTTAAAATACGTTCCTAGAAACCTAAATTGGCTTCAAGTACATCCAAACAGGTCGAACCTCAGCGAAGGCGCCGTCGCGTCAGGTTGATCGTCACGACAATTGCCGCACTTCTGCTAGTTTGGCTGGTCGCAGCCTATCTGATTATTCCACAGATCTGGAAAGATTTCGCGCCGCACGACCCGGCGATTGACGACAATCCGCGTATTACCCAGACCAGCGATCATCACCCGGGCGATCCGTTAAACGTAGCGCTGACAGGTACAGAACTGCAATTGCAGTCGATCATGAATTCGGCCGATTGGTATCCAGCCGCTGCGTTGGGTTTAAGTAGTGACTTGAAGATCGCTGCCGATTCAATTCTTTCCCGTCCCGATGACGCGGCTCCGGTCAGTAATCTGTACCTGTTCGGACGCAAGCAAGATTTCGCGTTTGAACATCCGGTGGGCGACAATCCTCGGCATCGCCACCATGTCCGATTCTGGAAGACTGATACAGTGAGCGATGATGGCCGTCCGAAATGGATCGGTTCGGCGGTTTACGACCAGCGGGTTGGACTGAGCCACACGACGGGACAGATTACCCATGTAACGGCGCCGAATATCGATGCCGAACGGGACTATCTGTTTGAGTGCCTAAAGAAAACTGGCGATCTTGAAGAATTTTCCATCACCAGAGATTTTCACACGCAGCTCGAAGGTCGCAACGGCGGCGGCGATCCATGGCGAACCGACGGGAGTCTTTACGTTGGTGTCATCGCAAAATAGGACCCTAGTGGGAAAAGCGGGCTACCATCAATCATTCGAAGCAACCAAAGTGCCGTTCCGCCGGTGGACTGACTGTTTTCGCTGGGCAGTATTGCAGGTATCCAGCTCTCAAGCAGTGCAGCGAACCGCGCGGAGGTAGGCGATTGCAAGTTCGCCGTCGAATTTGAACGTCTACAGGCACAAATTTTCCAATCGCAATCTAACCAACACATTCCGTCCTTCAACGGCATCTACGCTATCGTTCGCGATCTCGCTATCACTTCTGTCTCTCAATCAGAATTTCCCGCCTGATCCCCGCAAGTTCAAACTCGCAGCGGATTGGAACGAAATTCATTGGCATTTTCGTCTGTCCAGATTTGCTGTCTGTGGACTGCTTCTGTTCGGATAGTTTTGCGGCGATCTTAGAGACACCGCAATCCGGATTTCCTGCCCAAACCAACCATCCGGTAACTAGGTCGAGCGAGTTGGGTTTATAACGATTATTTCCGATGATGAGGGTAATCGGGTATTAACAGTTCTAACGATGGAAACAATTGTGCGTATTGTCGCAATCATGACGACGCTGATACTCACACAGCTGAGTGGGCAATTGCGTTTGATCGCTCAGGAATTGCCAGTTTCTGGACAGGATGTGACGTCTGCCGAAGGGCTGAATGAAAACGGCGGTTCCGATGATATGGAGGAAAATGCTGGCGATGAAAATCCGGCGACATCGGACCTCGACGGCATCGGGACTTCGGCCAGTGATCGGCTGTCCTGGCTGGATAGTGTCAAAGTCGGCTATGACGACGGATTTATATTGGCCAGTGTGCGGAATCTTGACCTGGAGTCGTCCGACTATCCCTATCGATTGCAACTCAATGGCTGGGGACAGTTGCGTTATACGGTTAGTGATGTCGCGCCCCCCAATGAAGACCTGAACCAGTTTCAGCTCAAACGTGCGCGGCTGGTATTTTCAGGAAACGCGTTCAATCCGGACTTTTCCTATTTTGTCCAACTTGATGGCCGCAGTAGTAGCGGTGATAACGTTCGACTGTTGGACTACTACCTCAGCTACGACATCGGCCACCATAGATTTGGCCTCGATAAAGGCACATTTGGGTTGCGGACGGGAAAGTACAAGATGCCCTTCTCGCTGGCGCGCTGGA
>JBGSXT010000158.1:0-8036 GCA_041751295.1 Mariniblastus sp. | reverse complement strand
GACCTGTTGCGGGAAAACGTCAATAAGATCAGCCAGCGGCAGTTTGTTTCACGGATGAATCGGGAATTCGGCGATGCGATTGGCGATAGCGGATTTGCCACAGCCGTTGTGGCAACTTTTTTTGAGCCGAAGAAGAGCCTTTCGATCAGCGTTGCCGGACATCCATTCCCGATTTACTACCGAGCTTCGCGGCGGCAATGGGTGCATTTGGATCCGGCCGGCGGGGACGAGGGCTTGCAGAACCTGCCGTTGGGCGTTCACGAAGACTCCAGTTATCCGGAGCGGATAATTGTAACCGAAACCGGCGACATGTTTCTGCTGTATAGCGACGCCTTCATTGAATCGGTAAACCGCGATGATCAACTACTTGGAGTCCGCGGAATGCTGAATCTGTTGAATGAAATCGAAAACCCTGAACCTGGCGAAGTTATTTCTTTTTTGCGCCGGAAAATCGGCGGTATCTCGACCGGCAATCTTGTCAACGACGATGCAACGCTGATTCTTGGATCTTTCACATCGACCAGAGTACGCATGCGGGACAACTTGCTGGCACCATTTCGTTTGCTGGTTGACGTTTGCGACAGCACGCGGTTGGGTGAATGAAGTGCGATGGTCGTTCGCGCCTGAAGTCGGATGCCGCAACTGAATCGATGATTTTTCCATTTTTCACGTCAAATCGGACAGGTAATTCGTCGCGATCCGGATATTCTTCAAGCCCGTTCCAGTCCGCAATTCCCGCAATCCTCCCAGACAGAAAACAAGTTGAAAACCACTCGCACTGCTGGTAGCCTGTAGATAGGGCAATACTTTGTTTAATCGAATGGCAATCGCCGGTTTACGGAATCGGGTTCTGTTCAGCCTGTAATCCATGTGCCCAGTAGGGCGACGCGTGATTGCAATTCGTCTTTTTTTGCAAAACGGAAAATTGTTTTCCAATCGGGTTAGATATGGCTCATTCTGATTCAAAAGCGACCGAGTGCGTGGTGCTTATCAAGCCTGATGGTACGAGCCATGGTCCTTACAAAGCAGCGTTTTCAAGAAATATCATTCGCGTATTCGGCCAGGCGATTGAAGTCGACGATGGAGATTTCCTGGAGCGACCGCTATGCAATGGCGAGCGGGAAATTTACACCATCGAAAAAGCGACCTTTGTCCGTGGGATACGAGTTAGTCTTGACAATTGGAAAATGGTTGTTCGCAAAGAAAATGCGGATCCAGACCCGGAGAGTGGGCAGTTTTTAAATAACGGCTCGCGAAATTCGCGGCGGATCCAGCTGGGCGATTTCAATATCCAGCAAGTCGAGTCTGCGATTCAATCACTGATTACCGCCATCAACGACAGTGGAGCAGACGGCAAAGACAAGACGGATGCGAAATTGCGGCTGCAAGCCTTTTTAAGTCACCCAGTGGTGACAGAGGCACTTGGCGCAGCTGCCGACGCATTGGCCAAAGCCGCCGCGAAATAATGGACCTTTCCGAATTAAGAATTCTGTGACTGGCCGTCAAGAACTGGAAATCAGAATTACTCGTCGCAAGTCAGGCTTTCGGGCGTATCGACGAGCGGCAGCCAATTAACAAGTCAATCACAGGGGAACAATTGGGAACAACTGCGCTACTCCGGTAAAGCAGCTGCGGTTGTCGATGTTGCACGGTTCAATCGGTCCTTTGCCGGGGCGCATCCAGTAACAGGCGCCGAAGTGCCTGGATGCCATCCGCTGCCAGCCACCGATTTGCGAAATCCGGCGCCTGGGAGATTTGTACAATTGCGGATAAAGCCTTGAGATGAAAGTTCCGTTCATCAGAAGTACTGGCCAGCACGAAAATCGCAGACGTGGGAACGGGCTCACCGCCAAAATCGACCCCCTTGATACAACGAGCTACAAGCATTTTGAAACACGTTTCTCCTTTGAGCGTAATGTGGGGGATCGCGAGGCCTGACGTCAACACGGTGCTACTTTGACTTTCGCGATTGCCAAGTGCCCTGCTGATTTCCTCAGGAGTGTCACCAGGCAGATTCTCCAGCTCGATTGCCACTCTTTCAAAGAAGGCGTCGCGGGACAGCTCAACGTCAATATCAAGTATGGTGCAATCCATCACGAGTTGGTCAAAACGGTCAGACTTCAGATTTCCAATCGCTTTGACTCGCGCAACGATCAATTCGTCGCCCTCGGTCAGAGTTGTCCGGGATGTATACGGCACGACTCGACTTGCTTGACCCCCTTTTACAATCGCCAGGATCAAGTCTTGGCAATCGCGACTGCCTTGGCGGTTGAATTCCTGGGGACTCGAATGGGTGATCAAAATGCGATCCATTTCGACTTCATTTCTTGAAAACCAGTGGTCCCAGTCATGCAGTGAGGTTGTGTCGCCAAACAGACTGGAGACGTCCGGCCGATGTAGGCGATCCGCTTCACTATCAGTTCCGCTCCCATCCAAAACCATGGCTAACTCCGGGACTTGGAAAATCTCGCGAAGTTGACGGGCGGTCGTCGTGTTGATTTCAGCATTGGCAGTCATCATCAGTCCGAATTTCGCAGAATGCGCGTCAGCTTCCCGGAGAACGTCAAGGTCCAATGCATTTCCAAATACCGCATCTAAACCCAGCCGCTTCGCTTCCTCGACGTGCGCCGAGTTATTGTCGATCAATACGACAGGTTGCGATTCGGACAACAGTTTGCCCAGTGCCCTTGCCGTAGAGGTCGCACCGACAATGAGTACGTTTGTTTTTTCCTCGGTCGATTTGACCAACGTGTTTTCCTGGTCTGCATGACCACGATACTTTGCCAGCAGCGCCAGAAACTCGGTGTAGCTGTTAATGGTATCAAGCATACCGAGTATTGATTTATCCAGTAGCGTTGCAGCCGCATCGCGATACAGTTCCAGCCCCAGGCCTTGATCGAACTCGGAAGTAAGTATCAAGCAGATCGTATGGCAGCTGGTACCGTCGGGACTATCAAAATCAATGCCTTGCCGCGACAATCCAATTGCGACTTGAGGTTTGTCAAGATTGGGCAGCCGAACATGCGACAGTGCAATTCCGCTGCCAATCCCAGTTGGCAGCAACCGCTCGCGGGCAATGGTCGCGCCGATTACTTTATCCATTTCCAGTCCAGTCGCACCGGATACCCGACACAGTGACTCCATCGCCTCCAGCCGATGCGAATCAGCCAGCTGCGGCACAAACTTTCGCGAGCTGAGGTAATCCGTAAAGCGGTGCGGCTTCTTGCGACGAAGTATCCATTGCATAATCGGGCCGGCGATGACACTTGTCGCGAGCGCCATGACGACTAACGCCACGAATAGCCGATCATTGATCAGATTCGCCTCCAGCGCGAGCAGCGCCAGAATAATTTCCATCGCTCCGCGGGCATTCATTGCTGCGCCGATTGCCCAGGATTCACGCAAGGGCATGCCACACCAGCGAGCTGCCGAACTGCATCCAATCAATTTCCCGACACAGGCGATCACGAAGACAAAGAGAACCAGCGGCAAATCGAAGTTGGCCAGGAAGTCGATCTTCAGTCCGACGGTCGCGAAAAAGAGTGGGGCAAAAATAAAAGTGACAAAACTCTCCAGCGTTTGTCGCGTACGTTCCTGCAGATGTGACGAATCACCCAGCGCTACTCCGACAATAAATGACCCAAAGATGGCATGAATGCCAATCCATTCAGTAAAGGCGGCACCCAGCAGCGCGATCACGACGGCAAAACCAAGCACTCCACCTGGCCAACTGGCGTGCGCATGAATAAAAGGCAGACTGCGATGCATCAGTGCGCGACCTAGGGTCAACATCAACACGACAAACGCCAGCGTCAACCCAATCGTGACCCCGATCGGAAATGCCCCCTTTGCGCCCGATTCGGAACCCATCATCCCCAGCAACACTGCGAAAATTATCCATCCCAATAGGTCATTGAGAACTGCGGCTGCCATGACGGTCATGCCCAGTTCACTTCGGTACAGATTCAAGTCCATTAATGTCTTGGCAATTACCGGCAGTGCGGAAATGGACAGCGTGGTCGCCAGGAACAACGCAAATACGATGGGTGACCCGCCCGACCCAATCCCAAAGAATTCAGCGGACAGTATTTGCGGTCCAAACCACCCGGCAGAAAATCCGACGGTAAAAGGAAGTGCAATCCCTCCGATCGCAACGCATAGCGCCAGCTGGCCCTGACGAAATATCGATGAAAGATCGACTTCAATTCCTGCGACCAGCAGAAACAGCGTGATGGCAACAACGGCGAGTCCTTGAAGCGCCGTACTGAAACCGGCGGTGGATGGGAATACAGCGGCAAAGACTTCGGGCGCGATCGCGCCTAATACGGTAGGGCCCAGCACAATTCCGGCAAACAATTCGCCCATGACTGCCGGTTGATTCAGCTTCCTCGCCAATTCGCCCAGCAATCGAGCTGTGCCTAAAACGACACCCAAAGCAAGCAAGAGCGAAACCAGTTCTGAATGATCCAACGACCCTGCCTTATTGACGACTGGGAAAGTACGACGGCCGTTCAAAAAAAATTGTGCAACGGTTCAGGCTTGGATGGTCGTTCAACAGCCAAAACCCGCTCAATCCTGAGGAATTAATCGTTTAACGTCAATTCGTCCAAGCGATCTTGTCATCTCGAATGGTCCATGGATCGAACAGGACAGGTCCCGATGCCACCCAGCCAATCCGAGCGCTGACATTACTGGAGCCGTTTTCCAAAAAGCGGCCAACGTCGCCACTTGCCGTTACCTGTGCAGTCGCATCGGACAACTGAACAGTATGCGCATCAACCAACTCGAATGACTTGTCGTCGTAATTGTATAATTCGACTCCACTGCCAGGCAATGAGGCGAACCACCCGGGCCAAACGGGGCAACCGGACGCAACGCCAGGACCTCGTCTTCCGATGCAGCCAAGTCAGACAGGTCCCCCGCAACGACAATGGAATTCACAGCCGTGAACGAGGTGGCCGGTGCTTCATTGGCAAGTTGTTTGATTTCGATCTTCATAAAATCCTGAAAAGTTTCGTCTTGTCTTGTACACGCGCGCCATGAATCAGGACTCGCATCTTTCACGATCCGTCGACGAATCGTGAAATGTCATTTGAGACTTTGCCGTCCAGACTACCGTCAATATTTCCCGCCCAACTGTCCATGTAGAAATTCTGTCCGTACAGTCCAGCTCCGTGCCCCCAATTCGATTCCACATTATCCCAAATGTACATTTCAACCAGCATGCAACGGTCGCAGTAAACTTCCTAGTGAATTCCGATTTCGTCGATCTCCTACGGCGAATCGACAACGGTGAATTCGAATGCACGTGTCGTCTCGCGACTGGAATTCGGCGTCGGCAAAACGTAACAGTTTGGGTCGGTGTCACCGCCGATTGCATTGGAAAAAGCCAGCCGACCAAGATTCACCATGGAAATGGGAATGCCAACGGGCAATGGATTATCGCTGATATTTGCCCAACTGATCGTATCAGTGCCAAAACCGAATTGATCGATGCCCGCGCCTGTCGCGAAATCGAACTCTAATCGCTCAACCAAAAAAAATCAACGATTGACCATAGACTCCAGGACACTAAAATCGCGAACCAGCAGGTGAGTCGGGAACAAGAACTACTTAAACTCAGCATGAGCTCTTGGCTTGGATTCCGAACCTCCGCCGAGTTGATCTTCGAGAAAACCTCGCGCAACGGTAGCGATTGAGTTTGAACACCGCCAACCCCCTTCTCGGAAGCCTGTTGCTTCGGAACCTGTTGCAATGTCTGATTAAAGAAAAGGACGGGGCCTGCTCGTTGCTGGTCCAATGTCGGTGCCGTGAAGTCAAGGCCGTGACAGCTGCGCGACGAAACCAAAATACCAGAATACGATTGGCCTGAAGACGACTCAAATGTTCGAAATTGATGATAGTCCGGTGCCTGGGTATCGGTTGATTCGGAAGCTGGGTTTCGGGCAATACGGTGTCGTCTGGGAAGCTGTTGGGCCAGGTGGCACCCGCGTGGCTCTTAAATTCATTCCCATCAAAGATGCGAATGGTGAAGTCGAACTTAAATCGATCCAGTACGTTAAACTCATTCGACATGCCAATCTCGTCCCGATTCATGCGATTTGGCTGTTGGACATTGACGGGAAAACTCTTGAAAGCTCACGGTTGGAAAGGGACATTGCCGCGTCGGACGAAGATACACTGGTCGCTGAACAGCTGGAATTGGACGTAACCGACATTGCCTACCTCGTGATCTGCATGACGCTGGCCGATGGCAGCTTGCAAGATCGACTGAATGACGCTGCCAAACACGGTTCCAAGGGTTTACCACATGACGAAGTCATCGATTTCATGGGACAGGCGGCTCGTGGACTGGATTTTTTGAACGATCAGCGGCATGCCATTGGAAACAAAACGGTTGGAATTCAACATCGGGATATTAAACCGGCAAATCTGTTGCTGATTGGTGATACCGTTGTTATCGGTGATTTTGGGGTTGCTACCGCGCTCAAGCATTTTGATGCCACCGCAACGACGGCACTGGGCAGTCTGGCGTTCATGGCACCGGAGTCGATTGCCCGCCGCCCGTCACGATCATCCGATCAATATTCAATGGCAATCACGTACTACCAGTTACGGTCTGGTCAGCTTCCGTATGACGGTTCGGTATCGTTACCGGAATTAATAGAAATTCATAAGACAGGAAAACTTGATTTTGCGCTCGTGTCACCGGCTGAAAAGGGAGTCCTGCGAAAAGCGACTTCGATTGATCCCAGGATTCGATATCCTTCATGCCGCGAAATGGTTGACGCGCTGGCAAAATCTGTCGATCCGCCTGCGCATGGAGCCGAGGGATTGTCGGGCATATTACTGGTAGTCGGGGCAACAATTGCTTTGATTGCGATATCGCTGCTCGTGTGGTGGAACATTAAAGGCAACGAAGATCCAGTAGTAGTAGAAAATCCCGATCCAATAGTTTTCAGATTAAACTTCGAGCCTGCGGACGCAGCCCACGAAATCACCATTCGAAACGCAGCCGGCGATCCAGCAGGAGCGAAAATCGAAGGAACCGGGGAGGCCAAAATGGAGCTCCGGGGAAGTGAGTCGGTGACGATTGCTGCCCGTACAACGGACCCCTTTCACGGCGAGTATAAGGAAACCCTGACAATCGAGCAGCTAATCGCCTTGTCAGGCAAAGTTGAACTTCCGAAACTCTCGACGTCGCAGGTTCGGGAGAAAGCTTACAACTTGCTTGAAACGGGCGAGCAAGCGGCGGCACTACAATTCTTGACTGCTGCCGCTCGAATCGATTCGACTGTGCTTCGGATGCCAAGCGAGTCGATCCTGTTCTCAAGTCCGACGGTCCCGGTTCACTCGATTGAAGCCGTTTCGAATTCGTCATTTGCAATCGCCATGCAGGACGTCGGTAAGCACTCGGTTGGAGTCCTGAGCAAAGGGAATGACGGAATCGAGATCCGCCAGATCGCGCTGCAGGACAAGAAGTCCACATCGTTCATCGAGGCGATTTTTTTTCACGAAGAAATGGACCGATTGGTTATTGTTCGTGCCGACGCCATTGAGATTGCCAACATCAGTGAAGATCAAGCGTCCATCACCAATGTTTGGCAACAGGAAGAAAACGGACCTCGCATCGAAACCATCGTTCTTTCGCCGGATCAGCGGCTGCTTGCCATCGGGTATAGTGATTCGGCAGTTCGCGTTTGGCCGGTTTCGATTCAAGGACCATGGCAGGACAGAAAAATCGAAGCGGAAAGCGATCAAGGCCCAATTGTCGGAATGGCATTTAGTCCGGAAAACCGAAACCTCACGATTTTCCACGACGAATCTCCGGCAACCCGTTTCCAAATCAGTGGCCAAAAAAATGACTTGGCGTTTAATGAACAGGCTCTCGAAATTCCTGAGCACCTTACCCAATCCGCGCTCGTTGGTGTAAGCGGACTCGGGACCGGAGCGATTGCAATCGCGACCGAAAAGTCAATATCTACCAGCTTTGACCTGTTTGATTCGAGCCGACCGACTTTTGAGTTGCTTGGAAA
>JBGSXT010000157.1:0-5566 GCA_041751295.1 Mariniblastus sp. | reverse complement strand
AAATCATCAATCCCAAACCCGTCGACAAACATCGCGTTTCCGTTACGGCGAATTGCGAGGTCGCAACGGTCGCCTGCCAGGTCAAACTGACACTCACCACACGATATCTCGACCAGCTCATCAACCAGTTCGATTCCATCCGGCGGGGTGGCAGGTATGATTTCGTTTTTGGCTTTATCCGTCGATCCTGTTTCACAATACCGGACCAGGCGATCGACTTGTTCGGTTAAGACGCCGTCCACCAATGGCCCCAGGGGTGCAAAGCCGCCGGGTAAAAATCCGCTGATGTTGTAGGTCAATACGACTTCCGTCCCGTCATCCTTGGCCGATGTCTTGATCGACAATGCGCCGTTCAGTCCCATCTCCTGCAGTGGCCCCAACCCTCCCGTCATTCGCAGAGTGCTGCCGGGCTGATGAAAAACGACCTCCAGATGTCGACAAAAACCACCCTCAGGCAGAGCTTCAATCATCGCCGCACGCTGTAAATCGATCGACAGATTGGCTGCATCGCCGGACCAGGTGTGACTGCTGCTCCACCACTTGCCGATTTTTCCCACAATCGCGTCGTAAACTTCGGTTGAGGGCTTGGCTACTTGCCGTACAATTCGGATCTGAATGCCGTTTTCTCCCGTGGCGATCACATCGCCACGTGCTGCACCGGCCAAAACTGTACTCACCCACGTCAAAGCCGTGAACGTCATCAAACCTCGAATCATGCGTTTCTCCTTTAGTGAACAAATATCAAATTTGAGAGCTGCGGTTGTGAACGATTAACATCCTCATAAGATCATTGATGCTGACTGCTATTCAACCAAAGTCAATGCAATTCATGAATCATCAAATACCCGGACAACAAAAGCTGGGTTTCCCTCGATTGCTACTATGTCCATTTGTTGCCCTGATCGCAACCATTGCGCCCGCAATTGCCAGCGGGCAAGCCGAAAGGCTGGAACTGGGGCGACGACTGCAGCGATTCGAGCTGGCCTGGCAACAGGCGGACTCGCAGCAGCGGACGGATTCCGTGCCGCCCTTGAAAGCCGCCGTCAACAGCTTTTTCAGTTTGCAACTGGCCGAGGCGGGCAGGCAGCTCGATCAAGCGTGGCGAATTGCAGTTGGTAAACAACATTGGACCGCGCTGGAGAATTCTGCGATCGGGCTGCAACTTTTGGTCTCACCATTTTGTGCTGATGCGTCCCATGCAGAACTCGAGCTTCGCTTAACACCGTTTTACAAAACGGGCGTTCCACTCCCCGACGGTTCGCGAATGGTTGTAAAACTCCTGGACTCGAAATGGAAATTGGTCTCGGAAAAAGACTACCTGCTGTCGAACCCGGTCGCTCCCTGCAAATGGTCGACTGGTCAACTTTCACCTGGTGACTATCGACTGCAGGCCGAAATCAGAAACGGCGACGAACTGTTTTCGCTGCCCGATACAATCATCGGTCGCATCGAAAACCTGGACGCTCGACTGAAATCGCTGGAAGAATCACTGGTGGATGCGGTCGGCAGATTGGATGACACTGTCCGTGCGACGGTTCGTGATTCCACGGCGTTGCTGCGTGGGATGCAGCGGGGTGAAGTTCAGGAGACCAGTTATCCTGCCTCAGCCCGGTTGATGAGCTGCGAGTCGTTACTTCAACCTGATGCGCAAACCGGCGAAGTGTTCGCTTCGCTGGCGCAACGATCGGATGTTTGGCTGTCCCTGGCGGTAGGTCGCAAAAGTGTACCAGTCCGGTTGCGGGCCCCCGAAAACCACGCCGGCCCGCTCCCCGTGTTATTCCTGTTTCACGGTGCCGGTGGCAGCGAAAACATGTTCTTTGAAACGTATGGTGCCGGGCGGGTTGTGGATCAGGCACTCAAGCGGGGATGGCTGGTGGTCGCGCCCCGGCAAAACCTGTTCAATTTGCCGCTCGATATCGCCGCGATGACCGATGTGCTCGACAAGTCCTTCAAAATTGATCGTTCCCGAATCATGCTCCTGGGCCATTCGATGGGCGCCGGACAAGTCATCCGACAGGCCAGCCTGCATCCCGATTTGCCCGTCGCCGTCGTTGCGCTGGGGGGTGGTAATCGCCTCAACAACGCTGCCAAACTAACACCGATTCGTTGGTTCGTTGCAGCGGGCGATCAGGATTTCGGTCGCGGTGGTGCCAGGCAATTGCACAACAGCCTTGATTCAGCAGGCGTTGCTTCGGTCTACCGGGATTACCCCAACGTCGAGCATCTGGTCATTGTCCAGGCTGCAATCGACGACGTATTTCGCTTTCTGGACGAAACACTTGCGAAGAAAAATGTATCTCGATCGAAAGGCAGAATCGCCGTAAGTGAATCCTCCATTGCAAAGGGGAGGCAACGGCTGGTCACCTGCCTTAATTGGCAAATTCGGGTTTTATTCCGAAAACTTTTTTGTTTCAGTTCCGGCATTGCACCATTTCTTCGAACGAAATTACAATTCTCGGGCCATTCGTTATTTCCAATGCTTGCAAGCCGATCATGGCCGAAAATCCTTACCAGTCTCCCGTATCAGCATCATTTTCTAAACCGGAAGTGTTTCCCTCCGCGCATCGCCATTACCAATACAAACCACTGCATGTCCTGACCGTCGCAACGGTGGCCTGTGTCGCGGGAAGTTCCATCACGGGTGTGGTGATTTCCATATTGGAACTGATCTGTGAGTCGATGTGGCCCGGTTTTAATGACCCGAACTTGGAATTCGCCACAGAGACGGCTGCCATGGCGGCGCAGTTGATTGCCGGGATCGCGGTACTTGGCATCATTCCAAGTTTGGCCTTGATCATTCTGGTACCCAGGTTCTCCTATCGCAGCAACGCCAATCTGAGGAGTCTGGGAGTCCAAGGCCTGAAATACACGCCCGGCTGGAGTGCGGGTTATTGGTTCATTCCATTTGCCAACCTGATTCGTCCTTTTCAGGCGACTAGCGAAGTTTACCTGGCGTCGGAGGCCCGGCTGAAAAATAGACTCTCACCAATGAGTCCATTCCTGGGTTGGTGGTGGGGTCTTTATATTAGCGGAAATATTGTCTCCAACATTGAGATGAGAATGATCATGCAAGGAATTTACTCAGCCGAATGGTTCCATCCTGTTTCGCTGTTGTCCTCAGGCCTGACGCTCGCTGCCGGCATCCTGTTCATTCGAATACTGCTCCGCATTTCCGCCAACCAGACCGACGCCGGCGAATTTTAAGGCGTCCAGTGCCGTTTTACCGGACAGCCTGCCGATTCATCTCAAAGGCCTGGGCACGATCGTCGGCATCTATTTACTGATCCTGCTGCCGGGCTTGATTCCCCTGAACACCTTGTTTGTCTCCGCTGACCAAATCGCCTTTTCTCGATTTGCCAAAGTAAAAGGACCAGCCGGATCTGTCCGATGCAATGGTACAAGGGCGGAGGTCTATGTTCGCAACTCCTGCCGCTGGCTGAGCGCTCAACAAAAACCTTGATCGCTCACCTGCTCCTGAAAAAGGTACTGACTCCTTAAATTTTCGTGACACCTTAAATTTTCGCGGTTTTCTTTTTCGTTCGTTTGGCGAGAGTTGTAGTACCTGTTTTGCGAGTTGCCGTTTTCTGGCTGGCCTGTTTTTTGGTCACTCGACTCGTTCTTGTCGCGGCAATGGCTGATTTTCCAGCTGGCGTTTTTTTGGCAGACGGCTTTTCAACCACTCGCCTCTTGCGGGGGGCCGCACCGGTTGATTTTTCGGCTACCGTTTTTTTTGCGGAAACCACAGCTGCTTTCCTCGATTTCACTGGCTCTTGTGCACGAGTTTTCGCCCGTTTTATTGGCTTGGAAATTCGATCGGGATTGGCCGGGGCATCGAGTTCGATTCCAAATATCGCTTCGAGATCGTTGTTGTCGAGACCGGATGATGCAATTCCTGAAAGTTCTCGTTCAAGGTTTCCAGACGCGATTGCCTGGGATACGAGTTCGGTGTGATCGATCCCCCGAAGCAAGAATAGCAATTCAGGCTGGTTGTCGAGTCTGGTGCCGATACCATAAATCACGGCAGCAAGATGTTTACAGCAGTCAGAGTAATCGGGACAACTGCATTCCATATTGATTTCGCTCGGGGCCGGGAACAGACCTGATTTCTGGTCGGTCAACCGCTTCATCACGCCATCCGACAGCTTTCCCGACAACAAATCCAGCAGTGAATCGATCGACTCGGAGCAGTCCTGACGGATCGCTTTCCAGCGGGCTGGCTTCAGCGGCTGGATTTCGATTTTTATTTTATAAGGTGTCGAACCGGCGACGATCGCTTCGACCAATCTCGGCTTGATTACCAGGTCTACCACCGATCCGTTGCGTAGATAGGTCGCTCCGCGCGGCAATCGATTGGAATAGTCCTGGTAGGATTCAAGGTTGTCGCACCATGCCAATCCCCAAAATGATTTGGCCATTTTGCGACCCGACGCAACAACTGGAGAAGGGGCGCGTTTCTGCTGTTTGGCAACTTTTTCGGCAAACTTGACGGCCATCTGCTTTTTCCTACCGACCGATACGTAAGGCGCCCAAGCATTCGCATATCTGCTGTTACTTCCCCATCCCATGTTCAACTCCCTTTCATAAAATCCATTGCGACCTGAATTCACGCAGGCAATTCACTTTTGCCCGAAAATTATTGCCTAACTTTCGAATTTTTGCCAACCGCGAATTGCATGCTAGCTGATCGTCACCTGTTCAGGTTGTAAATCGCGGTCGTGATAACCCTGCTCGACTTGCCCGCCTGAAAACCGGAACGGACAGCCGTGAATTGGTGTTTCAGTTCCTCATAATTCCGTAGCCGAGCGAGTTATGTCCAGGGCCACGAAACGTAACAGTTCATGGTCGGACATCTGCGTGAGCAGTTTTTCGCCGCCGGAACCGAGAACCGAATCAGCCAATTCCGTTTTCTCCAAAATCATTTGATCAATCCTCTCTTCCAACGTTCCCTTGCAGACAAATTTGTGGACCAGCACGTTTCTTTTTTGTCCAATGCGAAAGGCCCGGTCGGTCGCCTGATTCTCGACTGCCGGATTCCACCAGCGATCGAAATGGATCACGTGCGACGCAGCGGTCAGGTTCAAACCGGTTCCTCCCGCCTTTACCGAAATCACGAAATAGGGAATGTTGTCCTGTTCCTGAAACTGTTGCACGATTTTCTTCCGTTTGGCAACTGGCACGCCACCGTGCAGCACCAAGCCACGATGTCCGAACAGGGTTTCGAGATATTCGGCCAGCGGTTCGCACATCGATTGGAACTGGGTGAAAACCAGGGCCTTTTCCTGGCGTTCGGCGATGGCTGGAACCAGTTCCCGCAACGCCAGAAATTTTCCGCTCTCGTCCGGATTGAATTCGGACTGGCTTAAAAACTGGGACGGGTGATTGCAAAGTTGTTTCAGCCTCATCAACATCGAAAGGACCAGGCCCTGTCGCTGAATCCCCTCGGCACGTTTAATCTGTCCGGCGACTTCCTTGACCACCTGCTCGTACAACACGGCCTGTTTTTTCGACAGTCCGCAATTCACCCTCAGTTCTGTTTTGTCAGGCAAGTCCTGAATGATCGAGCGGT
>JBGSXT010000156.1:0-6925 GCA_041751295.1 Mariniblastus sp. | reverse complement strand
GCCCCCTCGGTCGCTGCGTTCGTATCCACCGCCACTTTGGGAACCCGAATCGAAATCTTCTCCGCCGCCCGCTTCGACTGCGGCAACGGCCAGTTCATCCTCAATGCCCAGTTCCTCGAGCGCCTGCCGTCGGCTCAGCTTCACCCGATCGTTGGCATCGACATCAATGACAATCACCTGCATTTCATCGCCGACCTGACAGACTTCGCTGACGTCGTTGATGAAACCGGCCGAAAGTTCGCTGATATGGCAGAGTCCGTCACGCCCTGGAAGAATTTCTACAAAGGCGCCGAAGTCCTTGATGCTGCTGACGGTGCCGGTGTAGATTTTTCCGACTTGTACCGTCGCCGTGGTTGCTTCGATTCGCTCCAAGGCCAGTTGCGCGAGCGCGGCGTCGGTTCCGGCAATTGTCACTTTGCCGTCCTCGGCAACTTCGATGACCGTTTGCGTTTCTTCCTGAATCTGACGGATGTTCTTGCCGCCCGGTCCGATCAACATGCCAATCTTGTCGGTATCGATTTTGCAGGTCAGCAAACGCGGTGCGTATTCGGAAACATCGTCGTTGGGCCGCGGAATGGTGCGGAGCATTTCTCGCAGGATACTCATTCTGGCGTCTCGCGATTGGGCCAGCGTTTGACGGATAATTTCGCTGCTGATCCCGCGGATTTTCAGGTCCAGCTGAATTCCGGTGATCCCGACCTGGGTTCCGGCAATCTTGAAATCCATGTCACCGAAATGGTCTTCGCTTCCCAAAATGTCGGTCAACAGAATCCAGCGATCGTCCGATTCCTTGACCAGTCCAATCGAAATTCCAGCAACCGGGTTCCTGATTTTTACACCGGCCGCCATCAACGCCAATGTCGTTCCGCAGACGGTGGCCATTGAAGACGATCCGTTGGATTCCAGAATGTCCGAGACCACACGAATCGTGTAGGGAAATTCATCCGGATCGGGCAGAACCGGATTCACACTTCGTTCAGCCAAAGCGCCGTGGCCGATCTCCCGTCGACCGGGTCCGCGATTGGGGCGGCATTCTCCCACGCTGAACGAGGGAAAATTGTAATCAAGCATGAATTTCTTCGAGTATTCGTCGTTCAGGCCATCAACCCGCTGTTCATCGCGGCCGGTTCCCAGCGTAACCGTGATCAAAGCCTGCGTTTCCCCGCGTTGGAAGACGGCGCTGCCATGGACCCGCGGCAGCAGATTCACCTGACACTCGATCGGTCGAATCGTTTTCATGTCGCGACCATCGGAACGGATGCCGTCCAGGATCAACTCCCGCACAACTCGCTCTTCCAAATCGTGCCATGCGCCACCCAGTGCAGCGGAATCAAACGCGTTATCCGCGTCCGGATCCGGATTGACGGCGTTGAACGCTCTTTCCTTGAGTTCCCGTCTGGCGTCCGCACGGTCCTGCTTACCGGCGATTCGCGAGACCTTTTTGAATTCATCGTAGTAGCCGTCCTTGAATCGGCGCAACAATTCGTTTTCGCCGGGAGCAGTATATTCCGCTTTTTGAACGTTGACCTTGGATGCCAGTTCTTTGGTCAGATCGATCACTTGCTTGATGACGTCATGGGCAAAATCGATGGCCCGCAACATGTCGTCTTCGGGGACTTCCCGCGCGAAGCCTTCGATCATCGTGACCGAGGACTCGGTTCCCGACACGATGATGTCCAAATCGCTTTCTTCCAGTTGTTCATGGGTCGGGAATGGGATCAATTCCCCATTGACGCGACCGACCCGGGTGGAAGCCCCCGGTTCCGGGAAGGGGAGGGGGGAGACGAAACAGGCTGCGGAAATTCCATTCATTGCCAGCACATCGGCATCGGTTTGACGGTCACTGGAAAGTACGATTGCCTGGCATTGAACTTCATCCTGGAAGCCTGCGGCAAACATCGGGCGAATCGGCCGGTCAATCAATCGGGAGGTCAATGTCTCCTTCATCGTTGGGCGGCCTTCACGCTTGATAAACCCACCCGGAAATTTTCCAGCGGCACAGGTTCGTTCGCGGTAATCACAGGTGAGCGGAAAGAAATCGATTCCGGGTCTGGCAGGACCGGTCGTGACCGCGTTCAGAACCACTGTATCGTTGTATTGAACGAGGATGCACGATGAAGACTGTTTGGCCAGATATCCCGTTTCAAAAGATAGAACACCATCACCGATTTTTTTTTCAACTTTGATTTTCACGTTATTTTCCTGATTTCTGACAAACTGACTGACAATATATTTCAATTTTCCAACAACAAACAACCACTCCCACGTTGACGCATCCAACGACGCCCATCAACAGGTCTCGAACAGGACTTTTTGCCTGCAGCGATGCGCCTTTAGCGGCGGATCGAACCGATCAGCAAGAAAAAAAGAAACGATCGCACAGGCAATCGTTATTTACGAATATTCAATCGCCCAATGATATCCAGATACCGATCCGGATTGACATCGCGTAAATAGTCCAACAGTCTGCGACGTCGTGAAACCATTCCCAGCAAACCACGGCGAGTCGCGTAATCTTTCTTATTGATTCGCATGTGTTCCGTCAGGTTATTGATCCGAGTTGTGAGGATCGCAACCTGAACTTCGGGCGATCCTGTATCACCATCACTTTGCTTGAATTCCTTGACTAACTCGTTCTTTCGTTCTTTCGTAATCGTCATAATTTTTGATCCGGCACCGGCAGCTCGAATGACCACCTCAAATTCCTGATATATTGAGGCGACTGAGGCAGTCATCTGCATCAGCTTCCTGCGTTTTTCCTGCAAATAAAACAATTTTTTCCAGTTCGAACTTACTTTCAAACTGCAAATGATACGAAAAGGACGCGGATTTGCAATGACAAATCAGATAAAAGGTTTTACTCGTCGAAGGGCCAAGTTATAATCAAGCGGCAGTTCGCAGGCCAATTGGCAATATCTATTCGTCCTTCATCGTTCGAGTCCCACCTTGTCGCAAGAAAATCAGGCAAATCGAGCGGAAAATCCAGCAGAAAGTCCGATTTCGCAAACCTTGGCCAACTGCGTATCGCGGCGATTGTTCATGACAACTGCCGCGATCGGCGTTGCCGGCCTGAGCGCCTTGATCGGGCGCGATGCGACCGGATTTCCACAGCCTCGAACAGCGAGCCGCGTTCGCTGGCGTTTTAACGCCCGCCGAGTTGAGCAGTCGTTCCTTGACGGTTCTTCGCTCCCGTTTTTTCGTTTTGTCGCCGTGGGCAACACCCGCTCCAATGGCCTGCTGCCGCTGATGCAGGATACGGAAAATCGAAGCGTATCAGTCAGTATCAGCAACTCCGTTGATTTTCCCATTCAACCAACCATTCTAGACTACGCCACCGGGCCGGTCATCATGCCGGGCGAAAGACGCATTTGGAATTTCACCATGCCACCCGCCGGAACCTGGATGTTCACCGAAGCGCTGTTGGGAAACGCCGCCAGCTCCGCCGGTTTCGCAGCTTCGATGATCTCGAATACAACTCTAATTCGAGGTGCACAACGGGATTATTATTTGATGTACCAGGATGCTGACGATCGCTGGAATAACGCCATCGACAATGGTGAAGTTCCAGATGAATCGACCTTTCAACCGAACTACCACACTTTGAACGGGTTAAGTTACCCACAAACGTTGATTGACCGGAGTACGCGGATCAATTGCCGGCTGGGTGAGAATGTTCTGATTCGGGTTGCCAATCTGAGCAACATCCGTCAGTCACTGCACTTTCACGGCTTTCATGTTCAGCTGACAAAACGAAACAATGTGGCCGACGACTCACTCCCCCCCAAAGATTCGTTTGCGATCCCTGCTTACAGTACTGCGGAAATTGTTCTGCCCGTGAATCAGGTCGGCGAATTTCCGCTGCACCCACATATCCTGACGACGACGACGGACAACGGAGTGTATTTGGGTGGTTCGCACACAATGATTGACGCCCAATAACCGATTACGCCTATTCAGACGCGAGCAGATTCAATGGCAGGACTAGGCCAAAACGTTGGCACCCAATTTACAATGCGAGCCCGCATGAACGGGTTCACCAGTTATCAGGGGACGCCGGTACAGCTCTGGTATTTCGATGTCGGCAGCAGCGGGTCCGGGTTCATGGGCGATCGGTTTTTACCTTCTGCCCATATCGAGATCATCCAGGGTGAACTAGCCAGCATCCTGGTGCAAAATCAGAGTAACATGAATCACACGATTCACTGGCATGGTTTGGACGTCGATCAAGCCAACGATGGCGTTCAAGAGACCTCGATGGCCATCCCTCCCTTTGGAAATTTCACCTATCAATTCATCGCGCCTTTTGCCGGCACCTATCACTATCACTGCCATATCGACACCGTCGTCCACTACCATCGGGGGATGGCGGGATGCGTGATTGTGCGTCCGCCCAGTGGCGAGATCAATCTCGCGTGGGAAGGTGGTCCAACCTTTGACGAAGAAGTTCTATGGCAATTGAATACCTATGATCTGAACTGGGAACCCGCACAGCAGTCAGGCGCCATTACGGCCCGACACAATCCTGGCGTCTTTTTGCTCAACGGCCGCGAAACTGCGGCAGCGTTGGTTTGCCCCTTCACGATTTTCAACATGCAGGTCGGTCAAATTGGCTATTTGAGAGTACTGAACCAGTCGTACCAGTTTGCCCGCTTTTCGCTGGGTGGACTTCCATTTCAAGTGGTGGCCACGGACGGACGACCGATGCCCAAGCCAATCATGACCGACATCTGGGAAATCGGAACGGGTGAAAGATACGATGTGCTGTTCAGTTCTCCCGTACCGTTTTCCGGACTGGCAACGGTCGAGTATCTGGACGATTACAGTGGCCTCGTCCTCGGCCAGGTATCAACAACGATCGACATCATTTAGCCGGACAACGCCGCGCATCTTGGATTTCGTCTAACGATTAGCCGGCAGGCGATATCTTTTTGAGCGACTCTGTGTTTGCATGTCCAACCGCCGCCTTTCGACTGAGCATTGCCCGACCAAACGACATCCAGGAGCCTATTCCTGAACAGCAACCGAGCACTAATATGACAGTTGCAATTGGGGTCCGATCATATTTTCCCGGATCCACTGCATTGTTCGAAACACTCCCTGTTCTATTGCGATGGGTTGGTATCCCAACTCCCGCTTCGCCCGCTCGCTGGAAACACGGTAATTGGCAAAATATCGGCGGGCAAACTGGGGCGTCAATTTCGGCTCCACGCCAAAAATGGACAGTGCCTGTTGCGAATACGCATAAGCCAGAATCAGAGTCTCGGGTACATGAATGAAGTCTCGTTGACGTTGTGAGTACAGGCGAATCCAGTGGAACAAATCGTTGTACGACAGATTCTCGCCCCCCAGGATGTATCGACGGCCGACTGGTGCTCTCTCCATCGCCAGTAAATGGCCTTCGACAACGTCGTCGATGAACACATAGTTTCCGACCCCTGTGCCTCGCCCAGGGATCGTCCGCCACTTATCCTGTTCGGCCCATACCATCAGACGCGTCAATCCGTTGGCTTCAGTGAGCGGCCCAGGACCAAAAACACGAGTCGGATTGACGATGCAAGCCGGCAAACCCTTGTGCGCATATTCGAATACCGCCTGTTCGGCGTCGAGCTTGGAACGCTCGTAATCCGTCTCCGGACGTTCGGGAAATTTCGAGTCCTCATTGATCTCGTCGACGCCGGTTCCGTTCGAATCGGAACTGCCAAAAACTCCGGCACTCGATGTATGGACCAGTTTTGAAATGCCGCATCGCCAGGCCGATTCCAGTACGTTGAGGGTTCCGCCAACATTGACCCGCTGGAAATCGGTGCGGTCGCGGGTCCATTGTCGAGCAAGACCAGCCAGGTGATAACAGCTGTCACAACCCTGCATGGTGCGGTGAACCCAGTCGCGATTTTCAATGTCGCCGATCGCAATCCTGATCCTCGGATGTTCAAGCCAGCCAGTTACAGGAATCTGCCGACACAAGGCCACCACGTCGGTTCCGCGGATTGCCAGTGACTGGCAAATGCGGCTGCCCATGAAACCACTGGCTCCAGTTACGAAACACGCCATCAGCTGCGGATTCCCATTAGAACGGACTTAAACACAATCTAGAATAACCACTTGGTGCTTTCCGTTCGCCAGTTTTCAACAGGAGCTAACAGAGCAAACGGAAGTTCCGCCTCGTTCACTCAGTCCTCCGTTATTGACTCGTATCAACTTTGATTGCCGATCCAATCACAACTTGAGTCAAATCAGAAGCATGTGAAAACAGAGTATTCATGGAAATGATCCACGAGTGTACAACCGGAGAAAAACAATAAACTCTGTTATCTCTGTTGTCTCCTGTTCGAGCAAGTATCCTGATGTTCGTACCAGAGTCAGTTCGAGTAGTCGTTCGCTAGTTTTATGGGGACGTTTGGAACAGGCGTTTTTGAAAACGGTGTTTCAACTCCCATCGCAGAGGCCACTTTCAAAACCGACACCACTGCTGACTCCAACAGGGGCACGCCGTAGCTCGCGTAACTACCGGCAAACCAGATTTTCCTGTCAGCCTGCGCGTGAAGCTGGTCCAGCAGCTTCCAACCCCGAAATGAATTCTGGTTGACCACTGGCCGTTGCAGACGGCAGGAATGCAGCATCGTTTCGGCTTCCGGATCAATGATCGGGTTGATCGTTTGAAAAATGTTCTCGCTGGCATCGAACTCCCGATCCAGGCGGTTGATCCAGATACTGCACATCGAATCGCCGCTGCCCTGCGTGGCATCATTTGAAATCGTGTTGAAAGCGGACCAGTCTTTTTCCCGCCGGGGCATCAGTCGCTGATCGGAATGAATGACAATTTCTACCGGTTCATACTCGAAACTGGACAACATGTCGGTTTCAAGTGCCGAAGGCTCAGCCAGCAGGGAATGCGCCTGATTGGCCTGTGTGGCGATGATCAGAT
>JBGSXT010000155.1:0-19647 GCA_041751295.1 Mariniblastus sp. | reverse complement strand
GTCTTGGCCATGACGGCGGGCATGTCATTGCGAAGTACATCGGGCAGAATCTGCGCGAACTCATCAGATGCGTTTGCCGCCAGGCGGGCCAACGAATCATCACTCAATAAGGCGTATAACAGATGACCCGAGCGGGTTGCGCGAGATGCAAAATCAATCGAGCCGACCAGCCAACCTTCGCGCGCCAGCGTCACGAGGTCTGGGCTTAAGGCAGGCGGGCGCGAATTCCCAGTCTTGAACTTATCAATCGCGCGAGTCAAATCACGGGTCAGCCGCGACAGATCAACATTAAAGTGCCGCAACAGGACCACGATATCAATGTTTGACTGTTCAATCAGTTTCAGCAGCCAATGCTCAATTTCGACATTGTAATTGGTCCGGGAAAGGCACAAACCGGCAGCTGCCTCCAGCGCCCCGCGTGACACATCGTTCAATTTTCCGACAAGCTGTTTCAAATCAACCTGAGACATACTCAATTCCCTTTTACGCCTTTAGAAAGTCAATCCCGGCAATAGCCCGATTCTCCGTTATCGCGAGTTCGAGTCAAGTAATTGAACACGAACTGGCACGATTGATCATCGATCGGGCAGTCCTTCAATTCCGAAAACAGCATCGTCGACATCGTCGCTGGCGGGGGACGCGTATAGCCACGAATTCCAACCAAGTCGTGCCGGTTCGCCCTGTCCAATGACGCAGGCAGGTATTTCGCTCTGGTCGAGTACCAGTTGCAGATCAAAATCCAATCCAGGTCCGACATAGGAACGGGTTAGTTGCCCGATCGCCTGAAATGAATCTCCATCTGGCATATATTTGCAAAACGTGGCATACGACAACGGGCCCAGTCGAATTCGAAATTTGTTTTCAATGCCCCAAATGCGTTCACCCGCGATGGCAGTCATCCCCAACCGATTATTTTCCGACTGAAACGGATCCGATGATAAACGGGTTTGATCTGCCAAACGCAGATACAGCCATTGTCCCTGAAATTGTTGAATGCAAACAGGAACCCGCAAATAGTCAAAAATCATTTTTTCGAGTGCGGTTGCCGTTCGTGGCCAATGGGCAAAATGACCTGCGTAATACAGAAATGTTTCGTCAGCAATCACCTGCCGATCGCGCAGCCCACCCGTACCCTGGCCAATCAGGCAATACAAAGCGCGGGTAAAAAGGTCTTCGCCGGGTGACGAATCGCGCCTCGCCATTTCGTAACCGACAAAAAAATGGCATTTTTCCCAGGCCCGATAATAATGGGAAATCAATCGGTGGTTGAACAGATCCAGGAATTCCCGGAGCGCAAAATCGCGCGCGCGCGTCCGGTCGATCAGCATCTGGGTGTAATGGCCGGGCAAGACACCACTGGCTCCTGCCAGGCCCAGGAAGGTCGTCGCCAATTCGGGAATCGGCGATTGCCCGGCAAGAGCCGTCTCCTGGCCTGGAAATTTCAAGGCCGAAATCTGACTGGATGAAAACGTATTCCCGATATCGGCGCGAAACCGGACCAACTCGTCCTGTGGTAACCAATCCCGACCCACGGGGTGCCGTTTGTCCCCTGACAACGATGGTTCCTGACTAACAGCAAGCAACGAATACAACCTGACGGTTTGAAAGAAATCAAATCGCCATGGTTGCCCGATCAACCGGGCCAGCGGCGAATTGTCCGCTGTAAAAGGCTGCTGCCCGGTCGCATCGGTCACAGGATTTTTCGGCATCATCATCTACAAAAAAACCATTTCTCCCGCCCGCGGCGGCCATTGGCAAAGCGGACGATCGCGACGATTGCTGATTAGCGTGGTTTGCGTGAAGGAATTGATGGAACTGTACAATCCCAAAAACCGTTCCAGTATTGCACCGAACAGGAAAACGCCGCTGCCACTGAACTTGTCCTCGTCAAATTCCAGAAACACTTCGAGTCCCCGGCAAAAACCGCCCGATACCGGGCCTCCAGGCCGTCCTACCACCTTCTGTGCCCGTACGGAAATCAGCCCGTCGATCATTCTGCGAGTTTCTTCCGAGTTGGCAAAGTCATACAGCTTCAGGATTTCGCGCAGCGGTTCCGCGCTGTTGTCGGAACCAAACAGGGAAAGGTGATTCAGGGAAAGGTGAGAAATCAACCGCCACAACGTTCCGTATCCATAGGCGGGTCGCAAAGTTTTTGATGGAGGGGTCAGGCAGACCGTGTTTTTCAGCGGACCACCCTCGGCCAGGAACAACCGCGGCTGACCGCCTCCAAAGGGCAATCGTCCTGGCAAGTCACGATTCAAACAGGTCGTTTCAATGTCAATCGTCCAATCGGCTGGGGAGCGGGGATTGAATTGAAGGTCAACCAATGACAACTCAATTTCGGTTCCAGCATCGAGGCCGCCCGCGGCCAAACTCGCCGGTTGACGCGACGCTACCCAAAATCTGCCTCCCGCAGATTCCTGCGACTGGTGATGCAGGCAGGAATAAAAAGGAGCGAATTCCAGCTCTTCATTATCCGGCGAAAGGGCGGTTACTCTGTCAATCGAATAAATCTCGCGGGACATCGGTCGTCGCGCGTCCGGCACGACGCGGTATTCAGTCTGGCTGTGGGTCAGGCGAATGGGCTCAGCCCGCTGTTGAAACAGATTGATGATTGGACAACAACCCAACTGGAACGTTTCCCTGGAAACAAAACGCTCAAGGTCTTCCAGGTGACGGTTCAGGAAAATATAAATTGAAAGTGATTTTGGTTTGTCAAAACGTTTTAAGGCGTTTCGATCAAGCCCGGCGATATCAAAGAACAGGAATTTTTCCGGAAATACAAAAAACTCGGAAAGCAGTCGATATCCTTCCAACGACCGGCTGGAATAATCGACCAGTCCCTGGTCCCGATCAAACCCAACTGGGCGAATCGAGGCCCGATCAAGGATTAAAGGATTTCGGTCGTCGGGGGAAGACGCAATGGCAACGCCAGCCTGATTATTAAAAATCATTTCGTAAAGCTGATAAACAAATTGCGATGGCGCGTTCAAAAACAACCGAAGCGAACCGAAATCAAACTGGCTAAAGGGGATTTTGGGATCGAGGCATTTTAATTCCAGTCTGACAACGGCCCGGGATTGGGCCGTAAATCGCGTCGGCGGAACTGGATACGGAAAACTGTGATATCCGGCTGCACCCAACTCGATCGGCCAAACCGTGACGGGAAAACAGGTCCGAAAACGACAGGGGTCGCCATCAATCGGCTCCGTTTCAAGGGACGAGTGTCGGGGTATGAAAAACCCGCCAGTCAAATCTGCCTGATCGGTTTGCAACGCGAATTTTACAATCGCCGTGGAGGGGAACGGCATCAGATAATGGGGATACAGGACATGCAGCATGGCCTGGGTTATTTCCGGGAAATCGTCGTCCAGTTTCCGGCGGGTGCGCGCATTGAGAAATGCAAACGCTTCAATCATCCTGGATACGTGCGGGTCCTCAATGACGTCTTCCGACATTCGCAGGCGGGCCGCGATTTTCGGATGAGCCTTGGCAAAATCCGCTGCCGTCCGGCGGAAAAATGTCAGTTCGCGGTTGTACAGGGGCAACAGTTCATCGGTCATCGGAGCGCCTTGATTTCAATCGACGTAGTAATCGGTTCCAATTCCGAATCAAATGTCACCGGCTCCGGCGCTGGCTCGGTTCGCAGCAGGGCGTTGATCCGGAATCGCAGCGTTCGGTCAAACGCGTCCGCGTTTTCCAGAATCGCAACCGTTGCATTCTTCAACCTCGGTTCAAACCGGCGTATGACCCGTTCAATGACGGTACGCAGCTTGTTGCGCTCGGAAGGAACGCTCATGTTGACACCTGTAAAATCCGGAATTCCATAATCCACCAGCGAAACATCCAATTCGCGTAATTCGGGTGGCCAGGACTTGCATCGCCAGCGAGTGTTCAACAGATTTTCCAGATCGCGACGGACACTTTGCTTAAGCGCTCGATGATCCTGACCCTGGGAGCGGGGCTGTTCTTTGTGATTGCCCGGTTCATCGTCCAGCAAGCGATCGAGGACCGATGCCAGTAGCGCCCGCTTGTTCTGCTCTTTTGCCATGCTGGCCCGTCACTTGCCGATAGGAACAGGGAAATAATCAGGGGATGTCAACCGGTTCGCGATTGATCGCAATGTTGCGAATTGACATGATTGATCTGTCTGTCTCATTGACCAGAAACATGCGTTGCCCGACGCCGCGAGTCGGACCATCTCCGTTTTCCATCCAGTTCGTACCCCGTCCGATTCGTACTTCCGGATCGTCGCTGTCACGCGTGCCGGCATATAAAACCGGTACATATACGACGGCGTCAGCCCCACCAAATATCGTCATACCGGCCGGTCTCCAGATCAGATCCCGTAACTGGGCTGGCTGGCGGAACTCGATGGATTCAATCCTCTCCAATTCCACCCAGTAGTATTTGCCAGTACTGGTCAAAACCTCGAGGAAAGGAGAAGTCAGATCATCGAGGTCCCGAAATTCACCAAATGCCTCGGCATCGCAAATTCCTGAAAGCGGCCTGCGTTCCTGTTCCGCCTGTTCGATCAAGTCACGCGCTTCCAGCATGGCCCCTTCGCGAACGGCAATCGAGGCCCGCAGATGAAGTTGCAATACATGGGAGACATTTTCCATGAATTCCGGGATTCGTCCCTGATCATAGAACTGCGTTCGGGCTTTCTCGGCGCGAATCAGGTTCCGGTAGAGTCGAATGCCAACACTGAGTTCCGCATCCTGTTTTGAAAGTACGTCCAGCTGTTTGTCAGCCCGTTCGAAGTCGCCTTTCAAACATAACAGGTCGCATAATAACAATCGTCCGTTGGCGTCGACTGGTTTCTTTTTAACCTGATCGATCGCCATCCCAATGGCATCATCCAGTCGCGCCTGTTGATACAGTTCATAGGGTGTCATGTTTTTTCCTTACCGAGCGCGAGGAGGAGCGATTTCAGTCGTCAGTCGTACTGTGGCGGCGAGCCCATCCAATTCATAATGGGGTACCAGGTGAATGATGCAGTTATAAGCCCCCGAGCTTCCCGGTTTGGGTCGCACTTGGACACTCGCCTCGCGCAGGGGATATCTGGCCTTTGTTTCGGGTGATGCGTCGTCGTCGAGGACCACATAACGCGTCAACCAATCCTTGAGAAATCGTTCGAAATCATCACTGCGAATAAAACCACCCACGCGATCCCGGCCAATGGCCTTAATGTAATGGGCAAACCGGGAAACGCAAAGCATGTACTGGGTCATTGCCGAAATCCGGGCATTGGTCGCCGGTGCCGCGCGATCGTAGTTCCTGGGTTTCTGAATGGAAGGCACAGAATAAAACGCTGCGTACTCCGTGTCATGACAATGGCAAAGCGGAGTGAACCCCAATTCACTCAGCTGTTTTTCCAGTTGATCCGTGATGATCACATCGGTGGTGCATTTACGTGCCACGCCGGTTTTGTCCGTTCCGTGCTCATGAACCAACAGTCCAGTGACTAGACCGCCGCTTTCGACCCCCCGTTGGAATCCACGTATATCGGCCGGCCAGCCCGCATCGGCAAATGCCCGCAGGATCACGGACCCCACTGCGAAGGCCGCTCCACCCCATAAATACCGACTGTTATCCGCAGCACGGATGTCTTCATGAAACGAAAATCCGTCGAGTCGGGAGTTATCGTGCGCGTAGGGCAGCCGCATGAGTATTCGCGGCAGCGCCAGACTGACAAAACGGGAGTCTTCCGATTCGCGCAACGATCGCCATTTCAAATAATCCAGCTGGTTCAGCGTGCGCCCGTGGTCGAGTGTGTGTTGTAGCCCGGCAAACTCATCCAAACCAAACATGGACGGACTCACATTGGCAATGAACGGACAGAAGGCTGCGGCAGCAACCCCGGAAATTGATTCCAGAATGCCGAGGTCATCATGCGGATGATCCTTGCCCATCCTGGGGTGAATCTCATAATCACCAATCAGCACGCCAAATGGTTCGCCGCCAGGAGTTCCGAACTCGGTCTCATACACTTTTCGATAAAGTTGACTCTGATCAAATTCAATGGCACGATTAAAATCCCGTTCCAGTTCGCCCCAACCAACATTCAAAATTTTGATTTTGATCGCTGGATCACCGTCTTCATCCGCGCGTCGAGTCAGAAAATCAACCCCTCTCCAGGACGACTCCAGCTTTTGAAACCGGGGATGGTGAAGAACGGCATTGACCTGTTCGTTGATCAGATCATCAATCAGGGCCACGTCCCGATTGAGCAGTCTGGCAAGCTGTTGCCGATCCCGGACGGACGATGGGCCAAGCCACATTCGCAAGGCGCGGGGAAACGATTTTTCGGCAAGAAACGAATCCAAAAATCCGGTTTCACGCTGTTCCCGCCCGATCGTCGCTCGAATCAGCCGATCGATCAGGCTTACGGAAACCAGGTCCGGCGGCGTCGGCTTTGACGGCACGGCAGCGGGTGGGACAGACGGGCCTGACATGGCTTATCGGAATTCTGACAGTCGGAAAATCCTAGCCTCCACCAATCTGTGGAATTCGGGATACCATCCGCATCGATGCCGTTAATTCTTCCAGTTGCAACCACGGTCGCAACCAGGCAATCGCCTCGTAGGCTCCAGATTGGCCTGGAACGGGACGCACCTGAACTTTGGCTTCCCGCAACGGATAACGGGCCCGGACATCTTCACTGGCGTTGGGGTCTGCAGAAACATAGTTGTGGATCCAGCGATGGATTTCCCGTTCGAGATCTTCGGCTTCTTTGAAGCTGCCGATCCAGTCCCGACCAATCACCTTTAAATAATGTGCGAATCGGGAACTCGCCATAATATAGGGCAAACGGGCAGAGATCTGGGCATTCTCGCTGGCCGCCGGTCGATCGTACTTTTTCGGCTTCTGGGTAGTCTGGGCTCCGAAAAAGACGGCGTAGTCCTTGCCTTTGTAATGGTTAAGCGAAAGAAACCCCATGTCACTGAGTTCCTTTTCACGGCGATCCGTAATGGCGATTTCAGTTGGGCATTTAAGGTCGATATCCCCTTCGTCGGTTTCGAATATATGGGCCGGCAAGCCTTCCACCAGTCCACCGTTTTCGTAACCGCGAATGGCGGTACAAAATCCGGTCTTGGCAAAAGCGTCGGTGAGCTTTGCGCCCATTACGAACGCGGTGTTCATCCAGCAATACTGGTCATGCGGGACTGCAATCGATTCCCCTTTTTTGCCAAGTGCCACTTCCTCGTAGGCAAATTCTTCAACGGTCCGAGTGTTCTTGCCATAAGGCAATCGTGCCAAAGCTCGTGGCATTGTCAAAACGACAAATCTTGAATCCTCACTACTTCGGAATGAACTCCATTTTGTATATTCCACCGAATCGACAATTTTTTTCAAATCGCGTGGTTTGGACAATTCCTGCCAATTTTCAAATCCGAGCATTTTCGGGGAAGCAGCCGAAAGGAACGGACAAAACGCCGCCGCAGCAACACCCGAAATGTTTTCGAGCATGCTCAGGTCTTCCGGATGATTCTCAAATTCGAAGTCTCCGATCAGCGCACCGTAGGGAGCTCCACCAGGCGAGCCAAATTCGGTTTCGTAAATCTTCTTGTACAGCTGGCTTTGGTCGAATTCGACAGCCTTATCCAGGTCCTTGAACAATTCACGTTTGGAACAGTTCAAGACCCGGATTTTCAGGGCCTCGCCAGTTTCCGATTTGTCAACCAGGTAATGCAAACCGCGCCACGTGCCCTCGAGTTTCTGAAACTCCGGCTTATGCATGATCGCGGCCAACTGTGTGGAAATGACCCCATCGATGGCCGCGATGCCCGAGTTGATCGTCTTCATCACGTTTTTATCGAAGGAAACCGTGCCTTTGAGGGCTTCTTCGGTCAGGGTCCGGATCAGTTCCTTGGCTCGATCGGGTTTCGTAACCTTGGTTGCCCCTATCGCTGCTTCCAGAATACTGCCTTGCGATTCGGCATGCGCCGTCGCCTGTTTTTGTTCTTTGCCCGCGCTCATTATTTATTGCTCCCCTGCAATGCCTATTCCGATTTGTCAGCCGGTGCAGCACCATCGCCACCCGAGTCGCCACTACTTCCAGCACCACCACTGGCCCCCAGTTCCGCCGAAAGTTTCTTGAGATCGTCGGTATTTTTCAGCACTTGTTCCAGGATATTTTCGAGGTCCTGGCTGCGATCGATTTTGGCAACCAGGTCCCGCAATTTATCCCGTGTTTCCATCAGTTTACGAAGTGGCTCCACCTGCTTGACGATGGCTGCTGGTTCGAAATCGGCCAACGAATTGAATTCGAATTGAACACCCATTTCACTACCGTCACCGGCGATGGTGTTCTCCACTCGCATATTCAAACCAGGCGTCATGCGCTTCATCACATCGTTGAAATTATCCCGGTCAATCTCGACAAACTTTCGCTGTTCAAGTGGCGGCAGTTCTTTTGACGGATTCCCGGAAAAATCGCCAACCACACCCATCACGAAAGGGAGCTCTTTGACAATTCGAGCCCCTTCGGTTTCAACGTCATAGGTAATATGAACGCGTGGTTTGCGAACCCGTTTTAGTTTCTGTTGAATGCTTTCAGCCATGGAATTAATTCACCTCTAACCAATGGACGCGACGCTGGCGATGGATTTGACAATACAAAGGACTGAAAAGCAACTACCACAGCCCCAACTTTATATTGTTACGTGTGGCAATTACGAATCGCAAGTATCAATCCGCCGAATAAATTTAAAATGGACATGAATCGGACAATAACAACCACCCTGCGGAAACACAAATTGAATTATCTGATGCGTCGGTTACCCGTCCGACTCCCTGGAATCCGTATTTATACCGGTTCTTTTGTAAATCTCGCGGCGTGTTGAGTCGTCTGCAACAAGCTCGGCCAACAGTTCGGGTAGCTTCATCCGGCCCCAACGAACCGCCTGCTCGACCGCGTAGGAAACCGGAGAATGGGGTTCCGTTCGACGAAAGAAATCGGAAACCTGCAATAGCGCTCGAAACGCATCTTCGCGGGTTTGCATGCGTGACGCAATCACGCTGTTCCCTCCTCCGTCCAGCACAGTCATCGCAGCACTCTCCGAATCGATTTCGTCTCCAATTCCCAATACGTCCCGCGTTATGACTTTCAACAATCTCAGGCATTCGGTGAGGGCCTCCTGGATACTGGACGATGGAGGTGCCATCGAAGCACCGTTGGTTATTCCCTCAAGTCTTATGCGAACTTCATCGCCAAACTCCTGAAAAGCCTCGATCGCCTGTTGCAGATCTTCAATCAAATTTTCAAAATGCCCGACTTGCGATCTTTTTACAGCTCGGTCGAACATTTCTGCAGTTACGGCACCATGGCCGATTCTTAAACTGCGGACGTCCACATCTTTCAATTCCAAATCCGCTGCGTCCAGATAATCGGCAAACGTATAGGGACCGTCGCCTGTGTTGCCGGTGACTGCCACCTGCCGGATCGGAACAATCAACGTGCCATCGGAGTCGACGCCATTGAGACCTGCCAGCTGGGCAAATGTCGACGACAGGTCTTCGGATTCACCTGGCTGTGGGTGAAATTGTCCCCAGTATTCGCGGCAAATCCCGGTGGCCAGTCGATAGCCGTCACGCAAGCCGGCAAAACCATTCGAGCGGGTTAAAGATTCAATCAGCCAAGCAGTGATCCACAGGTCCTTGGACCTTATGAGGGCTTCCACGGAGAGTGCCTTGACGGCATCCCAATCAGGCACTTCCGGAATTGCCGGCTCCTGTTCCTTTTCGTCATTGGTCAGCAAGTCGTACATCCGTTTGCGACGCTCAGCATCCCCGGCTTTCTTGCGGGCATCTCGCACCGCGTAGTAAATCCGTTGACCTTCGCCCTCCGCAGCTCTCAGTTCTGGTCCCTCAGGGTGATCTCCAGGAGCAGGCGACAACAATCGTTCGAGATCAATGACGCTGGGAGTTGCCATGAATAAAGCCGCGATTGTTTTCGAGCGATGGAAGGATGATTGCACGCAATTCGACGTAAAGCCTTGAACCCCACGCCAAAAGGGGGTGACCCTCGCTGGTTTTCAGTGGTTCTGATTCCTTGCCCCACAGGCGCATACAGGTTCTACCTATTATAGCTTACAGGTCCCGTCGAATTCGTCGATCCGGTGACCAAACGAGTTCTGCATCCAGCTTAAGACGGTGATTTTCCGCTTGACCATTATTGTCGGTGCCATCCTACCCCGAAAGCCGATCGACGCGGTTCGTTTTACCTGATCATCCACTCTGCAAACCGGGGTAAGGCCATCCAGTTTTACTAATCGGAAGCACCCATCTTGCGCAGCGATCTGGCAAGTTGCTCAAGAATTTTTGCGTGAATGCGACTGGCCCACGACTTGCTGATCCCCATCCGCAATGCGGCTTCATTCAATGTGTGGCCATCAAAATAGATTGTACGAATCAGGATTCTCGCCTGATTGGGTAATTCGTCCACCAGTTTCACAAGTCGATCGTTCACTTCGTTGCGGGCAATCCGGGAGGGTGCCGATTCAGCTGGATCTTCAAAAACTTCGTCGACGTTTTCGACCTGACTGGCAAAATAGACGACCGCCAGTTTCTCGGAGATGTTTCGAAACCACTGGGCACCTGACTCGAGCGATTCGTCCTTGAATGACTCCTTACTGCCGGCATCCTGCTCGAGCACTTCACCAGCCATTTGGTGAAACCGCGCGCGCCGATAGGCCGCGCGATTGGTCCAGGACATTTTTGATAAGCCGTCGTAAATCGCACCCTGGATCCGGTAGTAGGCAAACGAGGTGAATTGGGTTCCCTGTTCCGGATCAAACTTGTTTGCGGCTTCTGCCAAACCGACCTCGCCATAGGCGATCAGGTCATCCAGGTCGGCACGAAAGGGGATGTTTCGGAATATCCTGGTGGCCAGAGAATGAACCAGGGCTTGTCCTTCTTCGATCAATTCGCGACTGGTGGGACGGGCTGCAGTCATTTTGCAACTTCCAATAGTGAACTCCACAACCCGGTTAGACGTGTTTTTACCGCCGGAGTTTCGAACAGAGTTGTGGCAATCGCCAACGACATTTCTCGCCAATATTCCGCTGGTGCCTCAACGCGCATCAGGCGACTGCGCAAAATCGACTCCACCAATTCAACAACGATTGGTTCAAGTGAGATCGCGGCGTTTCGATGCCGTTTGGCCACCGACAAAAGTGCCTGTAATTCCCTGTCGTGAAGTGGCTCCGCTGGTTTGTCACTCAGCGTTTCACTCAACACCTTCTCCAGAGCAGCGCGATCGGGAAGCCCACTTTCGATGTAATCAAATCGCGGCTCATCCTGCGAACTTCGTTCCCCTGACATAACCACGCCTTCTCAAGATTTCTGTTTGGCTGAAGGATTGACGGTAACCTGATCAAAACCGCATTTTTTTCGTGCGCGGTCAATAGGTCGCTATTCAACCCATGTCAAAACTATAATATGGTTACGGCCGCATAGGCATGATGACAGATCGTTGGCCACTTTGCCACTGAAAGAGCAAACCAAGGCCAATTCGACGGGAGCCAATTAAATGGTTTCCCCAGGGTGCCATTACAGGATGAGACTGGAATGTATAATCGCTCGATAAACTGGACGGAAGGCATGTTTTTGCGGCCGCAGCACTTCCAGTCGGCGGACCGCCACTGGCAGGAAGCGGTTGCGACCGCAGACCAATTTGACCATGCGTATCATTACGGTATCGTCGAACTTTCAATTAATAAAGCGGCGTTGGCAAATTTCCAATTGGAGATCGTCGGCTGCAAAGCCAGATTTCATGATGGCACGATTGTTTCGTTCGGCACCGAACAGGTGGATCGCATTGATCTGCGACATGGACTACAGGGACCAGACGGCATTGCTGGTGTCCTATCGAACCAGGAACATGTCACAGTCTACCTGGCGATTCCAAAATTGGCTGACGGACGGCCCAATGTTTCCGCCGGCGACCATGGCACGGCTACCCGATATGTCGCCTTTGAAATCGAACGCGACGAAGAAAGTGCAGGAGGAAACCGCCAGCCGATTTCTTTCCGCGAAATAAATTTCCGAATTCTGGTTTCGACGGACGATATGCAGGGGTATGATTGCCTGCCAATTCTACGATTGAAAAAATCGGCGCAGAACGATGGTGCCCTGATTCTGGACGACGACTACTTCCCCCCTTGTCTTTCGATCCAGGCATGGCCAGATCTGCACATTAACATCGTTCGCAAAATCTACGACAAAATCGGCGAACAGCTGGATAAGATCGCGGACCAGTTGGTTCAGAGAAATATCAGCTGGTCGAGCCAACACCCCGGCGACCTGGAAAAAATGTACATGACCAGTGTCCTGAATGAGGCTGTCGGGACTTTGAGCTGTCTTGGGTTTGCACAGGGGGTTCATCCATTTGTCTGTTACACGGCGCTCTGCCAGATCATTGGCCGTTTGTCGATTGTTGGCCCGGAAAAACGGGCTCCGGAGTTTCCCCGCTACGATCATGACAACCTGGCCGAGATTTACAAATGGGCTTTGCGAATGATCGAAAACCTTCTCTTTCAAATGCCTGACGAACTGGTTGAACAGCGCTGGTTCAAAGGGGTCGGTCGCAACATGCAGGTTACAATTGATCCCAAATGGTTTTCGCGGGAATGGGCCTTGTATGTTGGCATTCGGTCTGGTGCAAAATCGGTACCGGAATGCGAACAGCTGATTCGCAGCGGTCAACTGGACTGGCGGTTCGGCAGCATCGAAGAAGTCAATGATATTTTTCGTGATCGAAAACAGGGCGTAAAACTCAATCGCATCAAACAGACCCCCAGTGCCGTGGCGGATCGGGGAAACTGGCTGTTCTTTTCGATCTCCGAAGAGAACGAGTATTGGCAACATGTTCAAATGAGCAACAGCCTTGCGATCAGAATCCGGGACGAACAGATTTACAATATCGCTGATCTCGAAAACAAACAGGAAATCATTTTGCATCTGGACGGCCAACTTGCCTCGTTCGAGTTTGCCGTGTTTGCCGTTCGTGGCCGGCTTTGAGGCGAACGGCAGCTGCCGGGCACTCTCAGCAAATATTGGGACCTGTTATGAACCCTGAATTCGCAAAAATCGTTGATCCAATCATCCTGCAGGGACTCGACCTGATCGATCGAATTGAACGCGCCCAGCCGATCTCCGTGAGTACTGAGTACAGTCGCATTACCGACAAAATCAGTACTGGGGATGAACGATTCGGTAACGCTGAGGTGTGGATCAAAGCGAAATATGCACTGGTCGCATGGCTGGATGAAGAAATGATTGACGCTCCCTGGGAAAACAGCAAATGGTGGGAAAACAATGTGCTGGAGCGCAAGTATTTTTTTGATCGCAAAGCCTATGACGACTTTTTTCCGCAGGCTCAACTTGCTGCCGAATTGACGAACAAGGACGCGCTGGAAGTGTTTTACCTTTGCGTCATACTCGGTTTTCGGGGATTTTACGATCGACCCAACGCGGCGCAAAAGGCAGAACGATATCGACTTCCAGCGCGGATTGAAGATTGGTTAAGCCAAACCGCCAAGTCGCTGCGATTTGTCGAAGCCCCGGAAATCGATAATGCGCCCGTGATTGGAGATGGTGCCCCGCCGCTGGAGGGACGTATGCAGCTGTTTGCGATGAGTGCGATTGGCTTGACGTTGCTGATCGGTGCCGCAGCCTACTTTTTCCTGATCTTTGGCGTAACCAAATCATAGAGTGCCTGGAATAAGATGAACTGGATCAGTCGATTTCTCAATGCTGTGGTTACTCCCTTCCGAATGATTTTCGGTTGGCTCGCGCGATTGACGCCCGGGCTGAGGAATTTATCCATGGCCTCGATGCCAGCTCGAATCGCGCTCATTACCTTCTTCATGCTCTTGATGTTTTCTGTTATCTGGTCGATTCGAGTCAATATTCTGCTTGAAAAAGATCAGAACGTTCTCCGAAGTATTCCCCAGATCATTTTGGTGGTTGCACTCACCTTCATTGTGCCGATTTGTGTCTATTTTGCGGTCAAGCTGCTTCGCGAAGGGGACGTTTCGGAATACGGGGATATTGATACGGCGTGGCAAAAGGGCATCGACGCTGTCGAACAATATGGAATTGATCTGCAGTACACACCTTTCTTTATTGTGGTCGGCACGCCGAATGGGCAAATCGCAGACCATTTGCATAGCGCATCGATGCTTGAGATGGAATTCGCGCAAATTCCCGGCGGCAATGGTCCTCTTCAATGGTTTGCCAGCAAACAGGCGATTTTTCTGCATCTCACTGACTGTTGCTGCCTTTCCAAACTTGTGGGTCCAGGCGAAAGCGAACGCGAACGCGCGTATGTTCCAAATCAGATCATGGCAACCTTGCAACTCGATCTGTCGGAACCTGCTGAAGATCAAATCCAAATGCACACAGTTGACTCCGGTTCTGATGCCGGAGATCCCGTTTCCAGCCTGGGGACTGGTTGGCATGCTGCAATGCATACTCTGCAACCGGAAAGCACGCTCCAGCCCGGGCCGTCCAGTCCACCACGGGGAATTCCAAAATTTGGTCCGAGTGAACCTCTCAAATCCGTAATTACAACCCAGGAATTATCGGTATACGCAGCCCGTCTGAAATACGTGATCCGCCTGATCAGGAAACACCGCTACCCCGTTTGTCCGATCAACGGCGCATTGGCGGTCTTGCCGTTTTCGATGATCGAGTCGGCGCCCGATCAGATACAATTGGCCTGGCGTCGCGATCTGGAAGTCATGTCCGAGTCGACGCAAATGAGATTTCCTGTAACCATGATGATCTCTGAAATGGAAAAAGAACCTGGATTTATGGAAATGGTCCGGCGGATTGGGATGGACGCGTCAAAACAACGACGATTCGGAAAAGGGTTTGGCAGCGGGGACTCGGGCATCTGGACTCCACCCAACGAAAATCGCTTGCGCGCGCTGGCACAACTTGCCTGCCGCGCGTTTCAGGACAATGTCTATTTTCTCTTCAGCCGTCGGGATTCACTGCGAAAGTCGGGAAACGGCCAGCTTTATCGGTTGCTGAATCGTGTCCACCAACGGTTTTCAAGTCGATTGGAAACCACGTTGATCAATAGTATTTCCAATTTGAATATCATGTTGACAGGCTGTTATTTTGGTGCCACAGGAGCAACCGAAGATCAGCAGGCGTTTGTGAAAAGTGTTTTTGGTGATCGGTTGATAGGCAACGTCGCGAATATTTCGTGGGATGAGTCTGCAGCCAGTCAAAACCGGCGGTATAAGTCGATCTCCAATGTGATGGCCCTGGTGGGACTCGTTTCACTCATCTTGCTGATCACCATGATCGTCATTTCACTGGCAACCTAGAGACACGAGCAACGAGTATCAAAAATACAATTATTCTCAGGGCCTGAACGCAACGTCGATCAGGAATATCGTTTCGCCGGCGCGAATCCGGTCGCCGTGTTTGAGCGACTCAACCGAGACACGTTCATCGTTCAGCCAGGTTCCGTTGCGACTGTTCAAGTCCCGGAGGACGATTTGATTGCCGGCAAGTTTTATCTCAAAGTGTTTTCTCGACAACTGGTCGTCAGTCTTGAATTCCCAGTCCGTTTCGGCCCCCCGGCCAACGGTCAATTTGACATCGTTTCCGGTTTGGTCGAATTCGAGAGTCTTTTCAAGTTCGACTGCGCTGTCCGAAACAACCCGGATACTGATGCTGACCGGATTCTGGTGTTTGACTGGAGAAAGCCTGGTCGAGTCGTCAGCGAAAAAAACCGGCCCCGTCGTCAAATTCTTTTCGGAATCGTCCGGGAAGTCTGCCTGTTGAGTGGTTGATCGTTGTGAATCGGCGGACGAATGGGTCGACAGGGAAGCCAACGGTACCGATTTTTCATGACACGACGAACCCCAATCGATGGGCTGGAGACTATCACTTCCTTGAACTTCGGGAATGTCGGTTGCTGTTTTTTTTTCGATTGGCTCCAGCTTGTCTGCCTTCGGTACGGGAATCGGGTCGACATTCGGGATGCGACCGCCTGGATGCAGCGGCTTGTTTTCCAGTCTGTGAATGAAGATCTTGAATTTTGTCAAACCTGCCGCAACCTGGTCGCCCGGCGAGATAATTGACGATTGAATCTTCGCTCCATTCAAAAACGTTCCGTTAGTGCTGTTCAGGTCAGTAACCATGCAGTCATCATTATCGACCCCAATACTGAAATGTCTGGTAGACATTTTGCCGTCGTCGAAGAACGGAATATCCGCCAGGTGCGTCCGTCCAAACGTTAGATTTTGTCCTTGCACTATCTTCTTCCTGAAGATCACTTTGCCCGATCGGTCATACGCTTCGAGAATAATATGATCAATCATGACAAAAACGGCGGGAAACAATATTCACAACCCGAAATGAAAAACCTGACGGCATTCGCAATGCGACTGCCATCCACGGAACTTTCAGCGTACACGAACACCGGCTAAAATTGAATTTGGAAATGGGCAATTCCACTATCGGCCAACCGTGAAGTCAAATGAAATTTCCCCGGCACCTCGACTCTGGTCGAACAACGTTGACGCCTGGTAAACGGTCACGGTCCCGGAATTGTCGCCATTTTCGGGGCTGATTTCAAATATATGGCGAACGAATTTTCCGTTTTCGGCAAACTCCCTGTTGGTCGGTTGCCGGTTGGTTATTGACCGTCCATCTGTGGTACTTGGTCCGTAGTCAATCAGTACGTCCCGTAACAGATCCGGATCATCGAAATCCTCGCTCGCCCCCTTGACGATTACACTTGCCGACTCAATATCACCCGTCCCTTGGATTCGCAGTTTATCCCCATTTAAGACAACTTCGTTGTCGAACGGTAATGCGAATACGCCGACAGGTTCAGCAATCTGAATTCTTCCGGGAGGCAGGAATTTAAGTACTAATTTGTAATTTCCGCGCGCCAGATCCGGTATTCGAAATTCGGCCACCGGAACCCAGTACGCGTTTGCACTGATGAATTTGTAATCCTGAATGGAAAATAGTGGCTGGTCGTCCGCTGTCGTAATCTCCAGGAGCAACCGCCTCGGTCGGGCGCTAAATTCTGTCCGCCCAATTTTTTGAAACGCGAAGCGAACATTTCTGCGACTGGCAGGAAGTCGAATGATTTCGCTGTCGGCCATCCCGCCCGGGAGCGGAAATTTCTCTGCATTTTCGAAATCCATTGGCACGAAAGTCAGTTTTTTCCCTCGGAACTGCATCTTCACAAACTCATTCCCCTCCAGCCAGATCTTTTGCAACTCATCGCTCCTGGTCATGCTGACATTCCAGGAATCTGGCTGATCAAACTCGATTTTCAGGTCGTGTGGTTTGTTCAGGTCTCGAAGCTCCGATTTTTGATTCGGCAGGGAAACACGGAAACGGGTAATCTGGCCGTCATTGATGCGGCGCAAGCTGTCTTTGAGTTCCGCACCGTCTTTGGGCGTTCGGAAATTCTCGCCGGCAAACATCTTGATTCTGTTGAACTGCTTCTGAAAATCCGCTTCACCCAATCGCTCGATCTGATCTTTGATAACTTCGCTGTTGGTCATGTCAAAACCGAGAAAATGGAATTGGATCGAATCCGCGCGAATGCCGGACTCCAATTGATCGTATTCACCCAGCAATTTGTCAGTCGGATAACGACCTGACGGTTTTGAGGTTTTTTCGTCAACACCATCCGAAATCACGGCGATGACTCTGGCGTTTCCGGAATCCCGTCGTTGCAACATTCGATGTGCTTCGGCGATTCCATCAATCAATGGGGTCTGTCCCCAGGGTTCCAATCCACTGATTGCGCCCAGAAGTTCCCCGAATTCTGAATCATCGGAAATGTCGGTGATATCAAATAGTCGGTAGGCATCGTTTTCCGGGCGAACCCCTTCCCGTTGGAATTGGCGGCTCGTTCTGGAATAGACTATCTCATTACTGCCTTGCCTGTATTTGGCCCGATTGCCAATCGCAACCACTCCAACGTTGAATGCGTCGGCATTTCGCATGTCGACGAGAGTCTCCTCAAGAGTCAATTTGAGAAAGTCAAACCGTTGCATTTGTGTTTCGGAGTTTTCGCCTTCCGTAATGCCTAAATCAAACAGCGCTTTCATGGAAGCGGAACAGTCCAATACAAAGACCACATCCGTCTTCGCGTTGGCGTCACCATCGATCCTGATGACTGGCTGGATAAGCGGTTCTGGATCATGACGCAAGCCAATCACTCGGACTTCGTCCGGAAGGGGATCGCTGGCTATTTTGTCAATTTCAAATTTTTTTGCGACCAGGTGACCGCGAAATGACAACACCAGATCGAGATCATCATGCTTTTCAAACGTCATCTCTTCGTCGAAAAAATATTGCGGAGCAAGTACGGAATCGCCACCTTCAATATCGGTCAACGGAATTGCGAACCGCCGCTGTCGCTCGCGATTCTCCGATCCGCCATCGTCATTGGCCAGCTCAAATGGTATTGGTTCGACCAATGTTCGAGACGACTGATGTTGTTGTTGGACCGCCAGGATTCCATCCGGGAAAATTTTCGTAGCGTTCGACATGATGGTAAATTCATGGGGCCGACGGTCATTTTTGATTTCATCTTCCCGGTATTGGTATCTGCCAGCGCTGATTCGGAAGTCCCTGACCGCTTGCTTGAGAGGCAGAATCTCTGCGGTATTCAGCCATTCGGTAATCGCCGGAAAGTAATCATCCGGAATCCTTTTTTGCGCAATCCTGGCCAAAACCGCGAAATAAGGGTCCGCACCGTCCCGGATTCTGTTGTTACCCCAACCGTCCCCCAGAATTCGTTTGACTCGGGCTTCAAACGCCAGCGACTTGTCGATTCGGTTTAAGTCCGACGAAACTTTGAGGAGTTTGTCTTTGTGGGTGTTTTTGTTGCCGTCCAACAACCAGGTCGTAGAATCGTCTTTGTTTCTGCGAGGAACCAGTTGTTCAGCGATGGTCGACGAGACGGATCGAAGCAGATGATCGCTGCTGCGCAAGTCGTGATGGAGCCGTGGCAGTTCTTCCCGACTGGAAACCTTCCCAATCCGGTCAAGGACGTTGACAATCGGATAGATATCATCGCTGGCGCTGATATCAGACGATTCTGCATCCCCATTGCCACTTCGAATCAACGAATCCTCCCATACGCCCGCCAAAGCCAGTTTAGCAAGTGCCTGCTGGTTGTCCGGCAGCATTTCAAGTTGGGCTGATGTCGGGTCCACCAGAATTTTGAATTCTTCGGAGGGTTCAGGATCGAAATCAGGAAACTCCTGCAAAGCAGGTTTTCCCGCGAACTCGCTCGCCAATTCACCGGTTGGCAAAATTTCCAGGAACCTTGCTCTCAATGTCCCGCGATGAAATTCGTCGTCGATAATGGGGCAGCGCAACAAATCCGCGATGTACATCATCGTTCCGATGCGTAATCCACCTTCGTTGTCCTTGATTTTTCTGGTGTCATTAATTAACGCTTCTTTAGCTGCTTTCAGGAAACCATCGTCGGATTCCAATTTATCAACGAGCTTTTTGATTTCGTTCAAACTGCGGCTTGACGAATCGACTGTCAAATCCGGATCGATCATTGGCGTTGTCAGCTCCCGGCCCAACGCCTGGTTGTCGATGACCATGTCGACCCATTTTTCCCGCATATCGCCG